>CACXFH010000048.1 GCA_902766975.1 uncultured bacterium
AAATAAGACGGAATAACAAAAGTCATTCCGTCTTATTTACGCCCGGCGCGATTCGAACGCGCGACCCTCTGCTTAGAAGGCAGATGCTCTATCCAGCTGAGCTACGGACGCATAAGCCATGTAGTCTTGGATTTATTCCATAACAACAATTATCATATTATCATGAAAAGATTTTCGTGCAAGTAGCTGTTCGGGAGAAATGAAAATATCAACTTATAATAAATCATTTTGTAATAAATTATTTCAAAAAGGCAATAACTATTAAATTTTTACTATCTATACCATTAAACTTTGCCTGATATTTCCTTTATCAACTGTAACTTGCTCGCCCGTTACAAGATTTTTTACTGAAACTTTATTATTATTTATTTCATCTTCTCCCAAAATTAAGGCAAAATTTGCAACTTTTGATGCTTTTTCAAGTTGCTTGGTAAATTTTTTATTTGACAAATCTATTTCGATATTGAAGCCTTGTAATCTCAACTCCTGAGCCAGTTTTAATGCTTCTGTCGTGTTGTTTGACACCACAAAACCATCAATTTTTGATGGCTCTTTTTCTTTTAATAAAGAAATCAATCTTTCCATACCCATAGCAAAGCCTATCGCCGGAGTCGATTCCCCGCCGAGTTCTTCTACAAGATTATCGTATCTTCCGCCTCCGCAAACAGCATTTTGTGAACCCAAATTGTTAGATTTTATTTCAAATACCGTTCTTGTATAATAGTCTAAACCCCTTACCAAATGTTTGTTTTCAGAATACTTTACATTAAGTTCGTTTAGATAATTTTTTAATTGTTCATAATGTTGTGTGCATTCTTCACACAAAAAGTTTGAGGTTATTACTTCTTGAATTTCAGGTTTTGCAAAGATTTCCTGACAGGTTGGTACTTTACAATCTAATAATCTCAACGGATTTTTTTCAAATCTTGACTGACAATCTTCACATAAATCATTCAAATATGGTCTTATAACATTTTTAAGATTTTCTTTAAATTGCGCACGACATTTCGGGCACCCCAATGAATTAATTTCTACATCCAACTCATCAAGTCCGATGGATTTTAAGAAATTTTCCGCCATCAAAATAATTTCCGCATCTGCAGCAGGCTGAGCAACCCCGAACATTTCAACCCCTACCTGATGAAATTGTCTTTGGCGACCTGCTTGAGGTCTTTCATACCTAAACATCGGACCTTTATACCAAAGTTTAACAGGAGCAGGAAGCCTGTGCATACCGTTTTCTATATATGAACGTACAACTCCTGCCGTGTTTTCAGGACGAAGTGTTATTGAACGCTCACTTTTTTCAAAAGTGTACATCTCTTTATTTACAATATCCGTTGTTTCTCCAACCCCACGTTGAAATAAATCAGTACTTTCAATTATCGGTGTTCTTATTTCTTTTACCCCGAAAGACGAAAAAACTTTTAGTGCATTTTCTTCCACAAAATGCCACATTTCAATATCCTGAGGTAATATGTCTTTTGTTCCTTTTAATACATTTATTTTGTTAGCCATAAATTTATTATATAACAAATAAATTTAACTGAAATAATTATTTAAAACGACGCATCATATTCATTGCTTTAACCATGGCTTTTTTCTGACCTGTTTTATTATTGCCAAAGGAGCCGAACATCTTTTGTAATTTACCCATGCCACCCATCATTTGGCGCATTTGCTCAAATTGTTTTACATATAAATTAATTGTGTGCATATCAATCCCACAGCCTTGTGATATTCTGCGTTTACGGCTTGAGTTCATTAAAGCGGGATTTTCACGTTCCTCTAAAGTCATACTCTGAATGAAAACTTCAATTCGTTTAAATTCTTCTTCCCCCTTGTGTGAAATCATTTCACGATCTTCTTTTTTAATATTTAACCCCGGAATCATGCCCAACAACTGATCCATAGAACCAAACATTTTCATTTGCTTTTGCATACCAAGAAAATCGTTGTATGAAAATTCGGCTTTTTGCATTTTTTCCTGCATTTTTAAAGCTTCTTTTTCATCAAAAACCTCCTGCGCACGTTCAACAAGAGATACAATATCTCCCATTCCCAAAATTCTTGTAACCATTCGCTCCGGATAGAAATTTTCAAGAGCATTGAGTTTTTCTCCTGTACCTGTCAATTTAATGGGTTTTCCGGTACAATAAACAACTGATAAAGCTGCACCCCCTCTTGAATCACCATCTAATTTAGTCAAAACAAGACCTGTCAAACCGATTTGCGCATCAAAGTTTTCTGCAACATTAACCGCTTCCTGACCTGTCATAGAATCGATTACCAAAAGTTTTTCATTTGGCTTAAATACCCTATCAATAATTAAAAGTTCTGCCATCATATCGGTATCAATTTGTAATCTGCCGGCAGTATCAAGAATTAAAACATTAAACCCGTTATTTTTTGCATAATTAAGAGCACTTTGGACAATATTTTGAACATCTTTACTGTCAGGTATAGTAAATACTTCGCACCCGATTTCCTGACCTAGCGTTTGTAATTGCGAAATTGCAGCAGGACGATAAACATCACATGCAACAAGCAACGGATTCTTACCTTCTTTTTTTAATTTAACGGCAAGCTTTGCACTTGAAGTTGTTTTACCTGAACCCTGAAGCCCGAGCATCATAATAATTGACGGATGTCCCGATAAATCAAGCGGTTTTAATTCTTTACCCAAAAGTTCTACAAGTTCATCATTGACAATTTTAACAAGCTGCTGCCCCGGATTGACTCCGCTGAGAACATTTTCTCCTTCAGCTTTATCCTTTATAGCCGAAATGAAAGCTTTTACTACTCTTAAATTTACATCAGCCTCAAGCAGTGCTCTGCGAATTTCTCTCAGCGCATCTTGCATATTATCTTGTGTTAATTCGGCATTTCCCTGAGTTTTTGCTATTATACTTTGTAATTTTTCACTTAAATTGTCAAACATTTTATATCCCTTTTTGTCAGACTCAAAGCCCGATTTAAATTCTAACATAAAAACTTTACATAAAACATAATAACAAACATAAGGAATTATTATTTTGCAAAATTTATTATTTGTTTAAATATTGACATATATGGTATAATAAATATGGTCATTTGTTAGGAGAGTAAAATATGTCAGAAAACAAAATATTAATTGCTTATTATTCATATTCGGGTAATACAAAACTGATTGCCGAAAAAATTAAAAATATAACAGGCGGAGAAATTTTTGAAATTAAAACAATAAAAGAATATCCGAGAAATTATACAGATGTTGTAAATTTGGCAAAACAGGAAAAGGAACAGGATTTAAGACCGGAATTAGCCAACAAAATTGATATTTCGAACTTTGACATTATATATTTAGGAACTCCGGTTTGGTGGTACACGTTTGCAACTCCTATCAAAACTTTTTTAACGGAATATGATTTTACGGGGAAAACTATTATTCCTTTCTGTACTCATGGGGGCGGAGGAGCATCCGCAACATATTCGGATATGGAAAAATTATGCCCGAATACCACTATTAAAACAGGTTTCACTTCATACGAGCACAGTGCTAAAGATTCTGAAATCGAAGAATGGATTAACAATTTAAAATAGTTTTTAACTCAATTTGGCAAATTAACTAATATTAGTATTTAAATCCGTCATTTTTCATACGGGTAATAACTTCTTGCAATTTTTCATCCGAACATACATAAGAAATTCTGAAAAATCCTTCACCGTATGTACCGAATGCAGTGCCGGGAACAACTACAATTCCTGATTTTTCAAGCATATCCTGACAGAATTTTACGCTTGAGTCATATTTTCTCGGAATCGGAAGCCACAAATAAAAGGTTGTTTTCGGAATTTTATTTTCATCAATTTCCCAACCGAGTTCTTTCATACCTTTTACCAAAATGCTTTGTTTACGCTTATATGCGACATTTCCGTTTGCTATATAATCATCACCTTCGGGGGATGTCATAATATAAGCACAAGCTTTTTGCAGGGCTTTAAAAATTCCGTTATCAATAGTTGATTTACCTTTTGCAAATCTTGAAACAACATCTTTATTTCCGCAAACCCAACCAAGACGCCAACCTGTAACAGCATAAGGTTTAGATAATGTAAACATTTCAACGGCAATATCTTTTGCGCCTTTTAATTCAAAAACACTGAAAGGTTTTTGAGTTTCATCAAAATACATATCACAGTATGCTGCATCTGAAATTAACAAAATATCGTGTTTTTTACAAAAATCTACAACACTTTGGACATATTCTTTTGTTGCCATAACTCCGAGCGGATTGTTCGGATAATTTATTATAACCGCTTTGACTTTATTTTCATCATAACCTTCATTTTTTAATTTTTCCCAAATTTGTTCCATATCCGGTTGATAATTATTTTCACTAGTCAATGCCATAGGGTATGCTTTTCCGCCGGAGCAATTAACCATTTGTGAATATGATGCATACCCCGGATCAGGGATTAAAATAATATCTTTTTTAAATTCTTCATGTTGGGGATAAATTAAAAATCTGATTAGATTTGCCAATCCGTCTTTTGAACCTAATATTGAACAAACTTCATCATTGGGATCAATATCAACACCAAAACGATCTTTCATCCTTTGGGCACAAGCTTCCCTGAAATAGTTTTCCCCTCTTGTAACAGAATATGAATGAATATTGTCTTCTGTCAAAAATTCTTTCAATTTGTCAATTAATGCAGCCGGAGGAGCTGATGTAGGCGCACCCATAGAAAGGGCAATCGGTGCTCTGTTTTTTTGTGTCAATTTATCTTTCAATTGAGCGGTTCTCTCTTTTAAACGAACCATTATATATGTATCTAACGCCATAACGTCTTCGTTAAATAATTTTTCCATTTTCATATTAAATACCTCGTAAAAGATATTATACAATAAACAAAAATATATAATATTGTAATTATAATAAAATAACAATGAAATTAAGCTGCGTTGTAAGTAAACTTGCGAGTTTTTACAACATCTGGCGAATTTTTACACAATCTTACTCAATATTTAACCTTGAATACTTATTCTCTAAAACTTATCTGTGCATAGGTTTTTTGAAGTTTTTCGCGAACGGATTGCATTTGTTGTTCAATTATTTCATCAGTTAATGTTGCATTTTCATCCTGCATTTTTATTCTGAACGCAACGGATTTAAAACCTTCTTCAACATGCTCTCCTTGATATATATCAAATATTTCAGAACCTTTAAAGATATTTTGTTTTACCGAACCTTTAATTACTTTTTGAATTTCATCACAAGTTACATCATCATTTATAATAAACGCTATATCACGACGAACTTCAGGATATTGCGGAATATGTTTGAATCTCGGTACGGATTCTTTTACTGCTCCAATTAGTTCATTTAAATCAATTTTGAATAGATAAGCTCTTTGATTTAATTTTAATTTATCTTCCACTGTCGGATGTAATTGACCAAAATAACCGATAGGAGTCGGCTTTTTACCTAAAAGCAATATTACACCTGTTCTGTATGGATGTAATACATTATGAGTTTTTACTAAATCGGTCTTATCAAAAGCTTCAAATTTAATTCTTCTTGATACTTCCAATTCATTAAACAGATTTTCTATTATGCCTTTTACATAATAAAATCCCGTTTCTGATTTTACTTCCCATTTAGAATTTTGAACTTCGCCTGTTATGATACCTTCCAGAACTCTTGTTTCTTTTACTCCGGTATTTTTTTCATCGGCATCACTGACTTTTATATATGTTTTACCGATTTCATAAGCCCAAAATACTTTTTGACCGTTATCAAAATTGTATTTCATACAATTCAATACACTTGCCGCAAGGTTTTGTCTTAACATTGAGAATTCTTCACTTGCAGGATGCAATACTTTTACGGCATTTTCATCATCATAAGTCATTTTGAATTTGTCATATAAAGATTTTCCGACTAGCGAACTTGTTTGAATTTCGTTTAATCCGGCACTTTGCATTGTTTCACGAACTTTTGCAATAACTTTTTCCTCTAAAGAAATCTCCGGTAATTCTGTTTTATTTGGCAGTGACGGAGAAATTTTATCAAATCCGTTTATTCGTGCTATTTCTTCAATTAAATCTATTTCTCTGGTTACATCACCGGCTCTGAAACTTGGTACTGCAAATTTTGCGGCAAGATCATTCCCGCCTAATTTTTCAAAGCCTAATTTTTCCAAAATATTTATACATTTTTCCGGTTGAATTTCACAGCCTAAAATTCTTTTTATTTGAGCATAACGTAATGTTATATTGTTTTCAGGCAATTTATTATCACCATCTTCAACAACACCTGTAACGTGTGCATCCGCATATTCCGTTAATAACTGCATTGCACGCATCAAGGCGGGTTTAACCGCTTCTATATCAATTCCGCGCTCAAATCTTGCACTTGCTTCACTTCTGTAACCCACGCTGCGCGCTGATTTTCTGTTTGATACAGGAGTAAAATATGCAGCTTCCAATACCATATTTGTTGTATTGTCATCAATTTCAGAGTTTTCACCCCCAAATACACCTGCTAAACATACTCCTTTGTCTTTTGTTGCAATTAATACACTTTCATGTGTTAATTCTCTTTCAACACTATCAAGGGTTGTAATTTTTTCGCCTTCATGCGCACGCCTTACACATAAATATCCGTCTAATTTATCACCGTCAAATGCGTGCAGGGGGCAACCATATTCAAGCATTACATAATTTGTAATATCTACGACATTGTTAATCGGGCGCATGCCTGAAGCTATAAGTCTTTTTTGCATCCACTCCGGAGATTTTTTAATTTTTATGTTATTCAAAAGCCCGACAGAATAGTATTTACAAACATCTTTATCAATAATTTCAACTTTAAATTTATCTGTTGATAAATCTTTTGTGCATTCAATAGGATTAAATTTCAATGACCTGTCAAACAAAGCACATAATTCTCTTGCAACCCCGATAACCGACATTTGGTCACCTCTGTTTGCGGTTGGGGCTACATCTATTATTATATCTTTTTCAAAGCCCAAAACATCTTTTACATCAACCCCGATTTGAACATCAGGGAATATTCTGTTTAAAATTAATATTCCGTCTTCATCTTGATAATTTCTGTCTGACACACCCAATTCATCGGCAGAACACAACATTCCTTGAGATTCAACCCCTCGAATTACAGCAGGTGTCAGTTCAAATTGTTCACCTGTTTTTCTGTCCAAAACTTTTGACCCGACACTTGCATAAGGAACTATTTGCCCTTCTTTAATATTTTGAGCTCCGCAAACAACCGTTTTAATTCCTGCTCCGGTATTTACCGTAACTAAATGCAAATGATCCGAATTTGGATGAGCATCAATTTTTTCAATTTTTACTGTTTTTATATTTGTAAAAGAAGGTTTTAATTCTTCTATAGCTTCCACTTCCAAACCGCTCATTGTAAGCTCATGAGCAATTTGAGCAGGTTCTTTATCTGATAAATCAACTAATTCATTTAACCAATTCAATGATATTTGCATTATAAAATCCCTCGTTTCAATTCTATTATATATTCAAATCGTATTACAAACTCAAAACAATGTAAATATTGTTGAAAAGTTGAATGGTTTGTTTCGGATTGAAAAATTCCTTCCCGTTGAGGGAGGGTGAATGATACTCATCCCCTTGGTAGGGGAGGCTGGGAGGGGTTTTAGATTGTCAATTGCGGATATAACAGTCCTTCTCCCGTCGGGAGAAGGTGTGCGCAGCACGGATGAGGGGTCAGACATTAATGTTGAACCCTAACGGGATTGACCCCTCACCCGAAAATCAACTTTTCGCCACGGCTCAAAGAGATTTTCTACCCTCTCCCGTTGGTAGAGGGCT
>CACXFH010000049.1 GCA_902766975.1 uncultured bacterium
GGTTGATAAAATTTGGGAATTGATGGATGCTATCGATTCTTACTTCCCAACTCCTGAACGTGACTTAGACAAACCGTTCTTGATGCCGGTTGAAGACGTATTCTCAATCACAGGTCGTGGTACTGTAGCAACAGGCCGTGTAGAACGTGGTGTTGTTAAAGTTGGTGATGAAGTTGAATTGGTTGGTTTAGGTGAAACTAAGAAAACAACCGTTACCGGTGTTGAAATGTTCAGAAAATCTCTTGACCAAGGTCAAGCAGGTGATAACATTGGTGCATTGCTTCGTGGTATTGATAAAACTGAAATCCAACGTGGTCAAGTTTTATGCAAACCGGGTTCAATTCATCCGCACACTCACTTCACAGCTAACGTTTACGTTTTGACTAAGGATGAAGGCGGACGTCACACTCCATTCTTCCCCGGATACAGACCTCAGTTCTACATCAGAACAACTGACGTTACAGGTGAAATCAAATTCGACGGTCAAATGGTAATGCCTGGTGATAACGTTGTAATGGAAGTTACACTTATCAATCCGGTAGCAATCGAAGAAGGTATGAGATTTGCTATCCGTGAAGGCGGCAGAACAGTTGGTGCCGGCGTTGTTGACAAAATTATTGAATAATAATTTATAAGCACATAAAAAAGACCTTGATTAATTTCAGGGTCTTTTTTTTTATATATTTTTAATATGCTTAATACTTAATTGCGGATATAGAGTAATCCCTATAACATCTATTTGATAATTTTTAATATTATTCTCATTCAAATAAGACAAAACACCCGTCTTTATGTTTTTATATTTAGTCTTTGTAATAGCCTCAAACGGAGAGCCAAAATCATCTGATTTGCGTGTTTTAACCTCGACAAAGACATATTTATTCTTAATTTTGGCGATTATATCAATTTCACAAAATTTTGAAAAATGCTTATTACGTTCCACAATTTCATACCCGTTTTTTTTGAGATAATCACAGGCTAAATCTTCACCTTTAGAGCCAAATTCACGATTATTCATCAATCAAACCCTCACAAAGAATAAAACGACCTAATAAGACAACATCACAATAACCCTGTAAAGATTCTACCAAACATTTATTTTCGCAAAATCCGCCTGACAGATACAATTTATCGGGCTTTTTGGCAAAATTCCAAGCATTATATGCAAGCCCGTGTACGAATTTTGAAACCGCATCTGAGGCATTCTCGCCTTTTGATATTGAATCCATAATTTTTTCAAGCCCAAAAATACCGCAAGTAATATTAAATTTTTCAGGGTTATATTTTAAATCATCAACATTTAAATCATAAAATTTAAGGAGCATTTCAACAGTAGCACCGGTTGAACTTGCACATGATGTGTTCCAATCCATATCGTGGAATTTGCCGTCTTTGAAGGTAATCCATTTTGCATCACGGCTGCCTAAATCTAAAACGGTAGCGTTATTATCAATATATTTTTTTGCGCCTTTTGCAAGTGCAATAATTTCATTTTCATGTATTTGAGAGCCTGTCATGTGACCGCAGGCAGCTTTTACATTGAGGTTTAAATCTCTCAACTTTTTAGATTCAATTATATAATAATTAAACCTGTTGTTAACTTTGACGGGCACAAGACTTTCGACATCTGATGATGTCGATATAATTTTTGAATAAGTTGTACCTGCGTCTAAAAATAATGTCATAAAGAGATTTTTTCACAAGATTACATAAATTGCAATTCATTGTAAATTTGTGTTATATTAAGGTTAGGAGCAAGGGATATGATAAATAAAAAATCAAGAGATGAAATTAAAAGAATGATTCATGCGGGGCATATAGTCGCATTAGTCCATGAAAAGATGAAAGAAGTACTGGAGCCGGGGATTTCGACAAAAGAACTTGATAATTATGCAATGAAAGTTATCAAAGAAAATCGTGCTATCCCGACATTCTTAGGTTATAACGGTTTTCCTGCAAGTATTTGTACTTCAATAAATGAACAAGTTGTACACGGGATTCCGTCAGAAAATGCTATTGTAAAAGAAGGCGATATTATTGCAATTGATGTCGGTGCGACTTATGGCGGAATGGTTGGTGACAGCGCTTGGTCTTATGAGGTTGGCAAAGTCAGTCCGGAAGTTCATAAATTAATGGAAACCACGAAGGAATCATTGTTTGCTGGAATTGAGCAAATGAAACCCGGTAATACATTAGATGATATTTCAAAAGCAATTGAAGCGGTTGCAAACCGTGAAGGTTACGGAATAGTAAGACAATACGGCGGTCACGGAGTTGGGCATGTAATGCATGAGGATCCGTTTTTGTATAATTACAGCGTGGGCGATAAGACTTTGATTAAGGCAGGGTATGCAATTGCAATTGAGCCTATGTTGAATTTAGGCGGAGATGATGTATTTGTAGGCGAGGACGAGTGGCTTGTATCAACAGTTGACGGCAAACCGTCAGCACACTTTGAACATACCGTAATCGCAACCGACGACGGTCCGATTATTACGACAAAATTGTAAAAGGTAAAATAATATGCACTACTACATAGGCTTATCACTTGCATCAAGTTCGGGAATGGACTCGGGAGTTGCAGTGATTGATGAAGATAACAAGCTAATTACATTAGATAAATTATATAAAATGAATGATGTAATATACTTTTTTGAAAATTTTACATCTTTAAAGAATTCAAAAATTTGCGTATCGGTTCCTTATGACAGAACAATGCTTGAAGGTAAATGGCGAATATTGGCTAAACCTTATTTGCCCGTTGCAACAAATAAAATTATTCCAAATCGTGACAATTGGACGCAAAGACATTCTTCACGGGGTTCGGATTATTTTAGGGAACTTACTCAAAGAGGAATTGAAGTTTCAAGATTTGATATTTATATAACAAGGCAGAGTATGCACTTAAATTCTTGCTACAAAGACCGTTCACCTGCTGATTGCAAGTTTTTGCAGCAAGCTTTGAAAAATGAATGGGGATTTGATGATTTGCCGTCTAATATGATGCCAATGTCACACATGGAAGCTATTTTAGGGGCAATTTTGGCTAAAGAAAATGAAATGCATCCTGAAAAAATTCGTACGCTATACGAGTTTAAAGGACTTAATGTCATTGATATTAACCAAAATATTAAAGTGTCTTCTGATATTTTTGAATTCGAACAAGACCTGATTAGAGCGGGAAAATAATTTATGAAAAATAAAATTAGATGTTACTTTAATAATATTGCAAATCCTCTACTATTTTACAATGATAAGGATGGGAATTCCGTATTCAGAAATTTTTGTCTTTTTTGCAATAACGGCAACTTATACAACAAAACTATACCGATAAAAGAAGCAGGACATGTTCTTGAAAGGCGAATAGAACTTCGTAAAAAATTAAGATTGTATAATATTATTTTTACTATTGTTCTATATTTTATTTTCTTGCATTTTATGTTCTCTTTTAAAGGGCTATTGCTTTTTGAAGCAATATGGATAGTTTTATATTTTGCAGGAAGATTGTGTGCGACACAAATATATAAAAAAATACTAATCACAAATTATGGCGAATATACTGTTTCCGACTTCAACCCTCCGATAAAGCAAGAAAAAAAGAATGAATATAAAAGACATTTTTTAGCAAAAACATTTTTGTTAACGATGGCATTATTGTTGTTTGTAAGTTTTTCCTTTGTTTTGTCGGGTACTATCAGGTATTGTGCGAACAAAAATAAACCGAATTATAATATGGCGGAATTTTTGTCGGGTATTTATTTAAAACTTTATCCGCCGATATCAGTAATATATGAAATTCGAGCCTATGAAGACTACATATCCGGAGATTTTGAAAAAGCTACAAATAATTATATAAAAGTAATTGATATGGATAGCAATAAAAAATTTGTCGAAAAAAATTATATACTTTTTGCAAATTTGCTCTATTTAATTAAAAAATCTCATGGCTCACAAACTGCAATTGATATATTTAATGAATATTCAACCAAACTAAAAGTAACAGTGCCGCAACAAACCAAACTTTTATGGATTAAATCCATGTTCAGCATATCAAGTGAAATTGCAGATTTTGTTATTTCTGATTATGATGATTTGCTGACATCACTGGATAAAAATGACAATCAAAACAGATTTTACATTCTTTGTGATAAGGCATATATGCTTTATTTGATGGGAAAATATAAAGATGCTATAAATATATATAACTCTATTATACCTTATGCAAAAGAAAATAAAGATTTATACGCAAACGACATTCCAAGACTATTAGCAGAAAGAGGGTTTGCAAAAAAATATTTGCATGATTCCATGGGGGCAAATTCTGATTTTGTAGAATCTAAAATTAACCTATATGAAATCAAAAAATATGAGCCTAAAATTATTAACCCTCAATTTATACACGAAAAGTTTTAAATATTGCTAAAGTTTCTTCAAATACTTTATCTATCGGCAAAGTTGCATCAATAACCTTCACTCTGTCAGGTTCTTTTTGGGCAATTTCAAGATACCCATGTCTAACTTTATTAAAAAAATCGTTTCCTGCACTTTCCATGCGGTCTTTTGTATTCCCTACACGGCTCATAGATGTTTCAATATCAACATCATAAACATAAGTCAAATCAGGTTTTAAACCATCGGTAGCCAAATTATTCAAATAATTTATACGTTCAATATCTAAACCTCTGCCATAACCCTGATATGCGACCGTACTATCTGTATGTCTGTCGCATAAAACAATAAAACCATCTTCAATGGCGGGTTTTACGATTGTATCAATGTGTTGCGCTCTATCAGCCAAAAACAAAAATGATTCACAACGATTGGAAACAACACCGTCATAATTTAATAAAATATCTCTTAACTTTTGTCCTAACCCGCCGGCACCCGGCTCTCTTGTAACAAGAACTTTGTAACCGTTAGCTGACAAATAATCCTTCAGCAAAGAAAGCTGAGTCGTTTTACCGCATCCGTCAGCACCTTCAAATGTAACAAACATTCCCTTATTCATATTCTCTCCCTTAATTTTATTATAGCAAAAAACAAACTTTTAATTATGTAACGAATTGTAAACAAAATATAATCTTTTGAAATAAGCAATTCTCAATTTTTTTTATATAAGAGAGAGAGATTAAAAAGAGAGCAATCATGTCTATTAACGTAAATGGTAATCAAAACCAAATAGATTTAAGAAAGCTGATGCAGGCACGTCAAAGCGGCAAAACAGGTGCTGTTGACCGTACCCGTAATAAAGATCCGCGCATGACAATGAACGGCTCGATTTTTGGCAACAGAGCCCAAATGGTAAGCGGGCAGCAAAATTCAGTTAATCAGACTACTAACGATAAAGGCTCTGTAGATAATGTTGCAAATGTAAATACCTCAAAAGCAATTGGCGGACTCAACAACGTATCAACCGCTAATGCAACCGAAAAAACACAAAATGCTCAAGGACAAGAACAAAAAGGCTTTGACCTTAGCAATATCGACTTTGATAATTTGGGAACACTTTCATTGCCTGAACTTCAAACCGTCCAAAATGACCTCAAATCAATGGTTGATGGAGATGCCCCATTTTTCTTGGTCAAACCTTTTGAACAGAAATTAAATAAAGTAAATGCAGAAGTAAAAAGACGCCACGAAGAAGTTGGGAATAAACTTTCCGAGGACAACCTTAAAGCTGAAGAAAAAAGTAGTGAAGCAGATAAAATGGATGCCGAATCAGGAACTGAAACAGCAGAGGCAGGTTCAAAGACTTCAGAAAATAATACCAATAAAATGAATATGATGTCAGCTGAAACTGAAAGTCTCGATCACGATATGAAATCAAAAGAAAGTAAATTTAAAAGAGATGATAAAAAAATAAAATCAGATATTCAAAAAGATATAAAAGCTAATGAAAAAGAAAGTAAAAATATACAAAAGTTAGCAAAAGAAAATGAAGAAATATCTCAAGAAATAGAAACAAAAAATGAAAAAATAACAACTCTTTCAGAAGCAAAAGATGAAACTTCGCAAGGAGAAATTGAATCTGCACAAGCAGATATTGAAAATTTAAATAATATAACAACTGCAAATTCTGCGAAAGTGAATAAATCACAAACTGTTATCAAAAAGAATACTGCAGCAAGTAATTCAAAAGTCAGAAGATTAACAAAAAATGCAAAAACATTTACTCGTACAATAAGCAGCAATCAAAAACAAATACAGGCTAATCAGCAAGAATCCAATAAAACTATGGATGTCGCAAACAAAATAGAAAATGTATCCCAAAAAGTTGCAACTGTTGGTATGGTTACAAAATTGTCAGGCAAACTGCTTATGAAAACCGGTTGGCCTCCAACTGTACAAGCCGGAGCGGTAATGGTTACCGTTGGTACAGTAACAGAAACAGCAGGGAATTATGGTGTTTGTGCTGCTAACGTAACCAAGACAGCAGTCAACGTAGCCAAAGGGAATTTGGCAGGAGCATTAGTAACTGCCGGTAGTGCTTTATTGTCAGGAGCATCCGCAGCAAACGGAACAAAACAATTTACGGCATCAATAAAGAACTCCGGAAACGTCGGCGGCTTTATCAACAATATGGCAGGCACAACAAGTAAAGGCTTTGCATTCAAGAATAAAGGCGTAAAAGGCATAATAGATGCATCAAAACTTGGCAAAGACGAAGTAAGCAAACTTGGAAAAGAATTGATGGAGTACGGAACACCATTAACAGTTGCAGGCAGTGCACTTGGCGGTGGTCAGCAACAACAGCAGCAAGCAGTTGCGGGTGGGGCACCTCAAAGAACGGTAATAGCTCAAGCACAGCACTCACGAAGAAGAAAAATCGCATAAAAAACATCCCGCTTGGGATGTTTTTTTTATAACTTTTTAATTATTACATAAGAAATAGCAATTATTACAGAAGCTATAAAAGCGCTAAGAGTATTTTCTAAATGATATTGCGGAATGAAATATGACACCGCATACAGTATTCCGAAATTTATAACGAGATTAAACAAACCAAATGACAACAAATTTAAAGGAAAAGCAATCAGCTTTAACAGCGGCTTTATGAATATATTAACTATAGTCAATACGGCGGCTATAAGCATTGCAAACCAAAAACTATCCACACTTATCCCAGGTAAATAGCATGTTCCCATTATCACAAGAGCAAAGATTAACCATTTTATAATTAATTTAATCATATTTTTACCTTATTTTGAATTTTTAATTATGATATTACCGTTTGAATCAGTGGTAAAATGCATATCTTTTGGCTGATGTCTTATACTGTTGAGACTTGTTGACGGATTGTAACGCGGATTAAAATTTTTATTCCCTGCACGATATTCGGCTTCTTCATCCTTTATTTCACGTTTTTGTTTGTAATGTTCCGGATCATTTTCAAAATCAAGAGTTTCTTCCTGTTCCATTTGTCTGCGCATCATAGGGTAGAAATTCATTGTACTCGCTGTAGGATTTGAATATGTCGGATTCAATGCAAAAACTTCACAAGGACATGCAAAAGCCAATAATAACATTATAGATAATATTTTTTTCATATCAATACTCCTTTTACCTAATCAAAACTTGATTATATAATAGCACAATTTTTAAAATTCGGACAATTATAAGACGAATTAATTACTATTTTTAAAAATCATTAACAAAAAGTCTGATGAAAATAGACAGGTAAAAATTTAATATTTTAATATAAATCCTCAACTCTTCTGATTGCTCAGCAGCCCTCATATTACATGAGGGCTTTTCTTTTCTTAACAAAGTGACAAAATTCAAAATAAATTATATAATACAAAAAAGTCATTCTGAGGCTTGATGAGTAAGAGATTCTTCGCGACGCTCAGAATGACACAAGCCGAAGAATCTCAAACTTTACAAGCAATGAGGTATATATGAGAGAATTAGTAACAGAAGGTCAGGAAACAATTATTATCCCATCAAATTACAAATATGCGAATAAGGGCGTTGTAACAGCCGTAAGCGCAAGTGATTTTACACTTGAGTTAGAGTATGAACCGGAAAATATTATGCTTAATACATATTGCGAATTCTATACTCAAACAAAACACGGAAAATTGTATTTTGATTCTTTTGCAAAAGAAATAAAAGGCAAAACTCTTGTTATTGCCAGTCCTGCAAAGCACAAATTTTTGCAAAGACGACAATATACCCGTATTAAATTTATGAATGAACTTGAGATGAATTTTAATAACACTTCATACAAAATTCAAACTCTTGATATTTCAGCAGGGGGAATGAAATTACACTCGAACGAAAAGATAGATATAGAAGGAGATTATGCGATTGACATTCCTATTTCCGAGCAAAAGTTTGTAAATTGTACATTCCTACCAATAAGAATAGAAAAAGCAGAGGAAGGCGGATACACAATTTCAGGGCAATTTAGTTATAAATCGAGCCATGACAAAATGATATTAACTCAATTCTGCGCAAAAAGAAATGTAGAAATTAAAAATAAATAGTAGGGAGCTTTTTTAAATGAGTCTTGTCCGCCTTTTGGAAAAAAAATGTAAAAAAACACTTTTTACAACACCGTCACACGGTCAAAAAAACGGTTTATATGCCCCATTATCAGAAATGTATAAAATAGACATTTCTGAAACTGAATGCTACCAACCACAAGAAGAACTTACAAGAGCACAACTGTGGGCAAGATCAATATATCAAACATATTCAACGACATTTTTAACAAACGGTTCAACAAGCGGGATTATTGCTGCGGTGCTGTCTTGTACAGGGGTTGGAGAAAAAGTTTTGATAGCTTCAAATGCTCATCCCTGCCATTTAAATGCCGTAAAATTAGCCGGTGCAAGAGCTCTTACTTACGATTTGCAAATTGATGAAGAATGGGGTGTTCCTCTTGAAACAAAACCTGAAATTATTGAAGGATATTTAAGCAAATATAATATTAAAACAGTTATAATAACCTCCCCCACTTATGAAGGAATAATTTCAGATATCGAGGAAATTAAATCTATTTGCGAAAAACATGAAGCATTTCTCATCGTGGACGAAGCTCATGGAGCCTTATATCCTTTTTCTGATAATTTACCGCTATCAGCAGTTAATATAGCGGATTTTACCGTTCAATCGTTGCATAAAACTGCAGGAGGATTGAACCCGACGGCACTGTTGCATTGCAATTGCGAAATTGATGTAAAGCCTGCTCTGGATATGTTTATGACAACATCTCCATCCTACCCTTTACTTGCATCTATTGAGGACAATATCGCATATTTAGCATCCATTGAAGGACGTAAAGAAATTGAGAAATTGATTGTAAGGCTCGACAAAATCAGAGAAAATGCCCCTAATTGCAGCTTTTTTGGAGATGATCCGACAAAATTATTACTGAAAGTTGAAGGGTTAACAGGACACGAACTTTCACAAATTCTTTATGAAGATTTTGACATTGAAGACGAGAGAACAAATGACAAATCAACTCTGTTACTTTGCGGAATAGGGACGGATAATAAAAAACTTGATAAATTACAAAATGTATTGAAAAGATTTTAAATAGCAAAATATTTTATGCTCATGTATTTAATTATTTGCGATGAAAATTTCAAATCAGACAAATAATCAAAAAAACTTTTGCGGTCATTTGGGGTATGAATATATCAAGGGATTCGGTATGAAGAACGGAGTTTCAACAGAAACATGTTTTTTCAGAGATTTTGATACAATAGATTTTGCAACTAAGTATTTAAAAAATACATTCAAAGATGTTAAAGAAAAAAGTATAATAATAGGAGCTTGTTCAACCGGAGAAGATGCATATTCAATAAAGATGCTAATGGGGAATACTCCCGCACGCATAACAGCTTTTGATCTTGGGAGAAAAACAGTACAGAAGGCTCAAAAAGGCTACTTTGGGATATTTCAACCGGATGGAGATTATATGCTCATCCATCCGCAAATAAAATATACTGATGCACTTAAAGATATATTTATTTTACAACCGGATAGAAATTTAGAAAAAAAAGAACAAGTACTTAAAAAATTATTTTTAGATAAATTTGAAAAAGAAAATAAAAGTGATAACTTGCTTGACGAAATACATTCATTTATAAAAAGAATACTCAAACAGGACAAAAAAGAACAGGAGCAGGATATATTTAAATTAAAGGATACAGTTGAAAAGTGCGATTTTATTCAAGGGGATATAAGAGATATCAATTCATTTCTACCTGACAAAAAAGTTCAGCTGTTTAGCTTTAAAAATGCGTTCTATCATCTTGTTACCGATAACAATTATTGTACCAGACAAGAATTACCAAAGAGCAGAATTAAACCAATGCTTGACAATATATTCCGAGATATAAATAAAAAACTTGATATGAACGGACTTTTTATAATGGGAGAAAAAGAACACGAGCAAACAAGCAATGTTAATATAATAACTAAATCACTGCTTGACAACGGATACATACCGATAAGATTGAAAGAACAACCATATCCGAATGTATGGAAGAAAGTAAAAGAAAATAACTGATTATAAATAATTTGCAAGAATCTTCTTAACGTAATTTTGAGTTTCTTTATAAGGCGGGATTCCCGAATATTTATCAACAGCATTTGGTCCTGCATTATAAGCAGCAAGCGCCAAAATAATATTACCGTTATATTTATTAAGCATCGATTTGAGATATTTTACCCCACCTTCGACATTTTGCTGCGGGTTATAAGGATCTTTTACCCCCATTGCCTTAGCGGTTGACGGCATTAATTGCATTAAACCCATTGCTCCGACTTTTGATTTCGCATTAGGATTAAAACCGGATTCCTGTTTTATCACAGCTTGAACAAGTTTTTCATCCACTCCGTGTTTGCGGGAAACATTATTAACCATATCAAGAATTTGACTGTTAGAACTTCTTATTTGGGGCTTTGAATAATCACGACGCGCATCATTTACTTCTTGAATTGCACGCTTTAAAATATCGTTTGTTACGCTGCTTGTATCAATATCATCAGCTCCGTATATATTTCCATTTACGTTTAATGCTGCAGGATTTGACGAACTGTTTTTCAATATCTCCGGATTTAACAAAAGAGTACCAAAATCTGATTGCTTCGTTTTAGACAAAACTTTCTCAAAAGACTGCACATTTTTACCGTCTCCGGGGTAAATAGAGTCAAGGGGATTAGATTTCTTTTGAGCCGGATTTAAAACCCTTGACATATTACTTACATAGGAATTAATCTGCGCAGCCCTTTGCATTGCTGCACTTTTCCCGCCTGAGTTCAACAAATTTTGTATCATTTGTGAAAACATTTAACTATCTACCTCCCAAGTACAGAAACATTATAGTAAAAATTTTCTATAAAAGTATCCACCAAATGGTTTAATGATTTATAAAAAAAAGTCAAAATTATTCAATAAACATGCAATCGCCATAACTAAAGAAACGATATTTATTTTCAACCGCTTGACGGTAAGCCTCAAATATGAAGTCCTTTCCTGCTAAAGCACTTACAAGCATCAGCAGCGTTGATTTCGGGAGGTGAAAATTAGTAATCAATTTATCAACTACTTTAAATTCATAAGGCGGATAAATGAACAATTCAGAAGAATCACAGCATGGTTTTATGCACCCGAATTTTTGATATGCGGTTTCAAGGGTACGCACAGACGTGGTTCCGACAGCAACAATATTTTTACCTTGTTTTTTTCCATTATTTATTTTATCAGATGCAACCTGAGATATTTCAAAAGTTTCCGAATGCATTTTATGCTCTAAAATGTTTTCGCATTTTACAGGTCTGAACGTCCCTAAACCGACATTAAGAGTCACATAAGCAATATCAACCCCTTTATCTTTGAGTTTTTGCAAAATTTTCGGGGTAAAATGCAAGCCTGCTGTCGGAGCAGCTACTGAGCCTTCTTTGTGCGCATAAACAGTTTGATATCGAATTTTATCAAATTCACGCTGCTTATCGGTTTGATTTTTACGTTCGATATACGGCGGCAGCGGTATATTACCCACACGATTTAATATTTCATATAAATTACCGTTAAATTGCAGCTGAGCTTGCCATTCGCCCGCATCTTCAAGCTTCTTTATCGGGATAATACTCAAATCCTCACTTACGGAAATAACAGTTCCTTCTTTAATACGTTTTGAAGGTTTTATAAGCACATCCCACACATCAGTATTTTCTCCGCTTGACGGATTTAACAAAAGTACTTCAATTTTTGCACCTGTATGCTCTTTTATTCCAAAAAGCCTTGCAGGTATAACCTTTGTATCATTTAATACAAGTAAATCATTTTCGTCAATATAATCGACAATATCAAAAAAATGCTTATGAAAAATTGAATGATTATTTTTATCCAAAACCATCATTCTTGAATTCTCTCGTTTATCAGCCGGCATCTGGGCGATTAAATCAGCCGGCAATTCATAATCAAATTCTGAAATATTCATTCCACTCACCTAACTCCCTCCCAAATGGGGTGAGGAGATATATTTAAACTTTAATTAATTTTTTTAGCGTTTTTTAATTCCGTATCATCAACAGTTTCTTTTTTTGCAACCAACTCAGCATCAATTTGTTTATTTATAACTATTGTTTGGACAATTTGAATTATATTACTTGTAATCAAATACAAAAGAACACCTGCAGGGATTGGAATGACAATAAATGTTGCCAAAATCATCAACGGCATAAATGTACCCATAGATTTTTGCAAGGCAGCCTGAGCAGGATCCTGATTATCGGATTTTGTAGTTGCCATCATTATTTTTTGCGATATCCACATTGTAATACCAAATAATGCTATTAGAATTACAACATCCCAATGAAGATTTCTCTTTACAGGAACGGTTGGAACCGTTGCTTCCATATAATCATCAGCATTACGAGTAAATACAATTTCTTCATTTTCTCTTATATTTGAATTAGTTACTGTTACTTTTGCTTTATCAACTTTTGCAAGTTCACTGAATTTTAAATTTTTATCAAGCACAAAATTATCTAAGCTGAAAGATAACTCAACATCTTCACCCGGTTTCAAATCCCCGACAATGTGAAGTGCTTGAGCTCCGTCTTTAATTTTTGCGGATTTAACAATATCACCGATATAAACTTGTGCATTAGGACCTAAAACAAATTTATCGTCAACAGAAGCACCCAACTTACCGTCATTTGAAATTCCTGCAGTAGCTCTCAGAGTTGTAGCTAAACTATCAATAAATAAAAATTTCTGATTACCTGCTTCAGCAATAAACTGCGGACTTATTAATGCCGAATATAAAAGAATAAATATCGGCATTTGAATAAGCAAAGGCAAGCATCCGCTCATAGGGTTGAATTTATGCTCCTTATAAAATTCCATCATTTTTTGTTGCATCATCTGAGGATTGCTCTTATATCTGTCTTGGATGGCTTTCAACTTTGGCTGAAGTGTTTGCATCATTTTCATTGAACGCTGCTGCTTGACATTTAATCCCCAAAGGGCAAGTCTTACTATTATCGTTAACACAATAATAGCAATGCCATATCCCCCTACAAATTTTGCTAAACCTTTTAAAAACAATATAGTTAATGATATAAAATCCAATTCCCTAATCCTCTTATAGTGTAAAATCTCTCTAAGGGAAAATATATTACAAACATTTTTGCAAGTCAAACAGAGATAAATTAAGCATAGAAAAAAGAGTTCGCTTGTGAGAATCATCACAAATTGCCAGTAAAAAAGACTCAACAAATGTTGAGCCCCTTAAAATGGTCGGGATGACATGATTTGAACATGCGACCCCCTCGTCCCAAGCGAGGTGCGCTACCAAGCTGCGCTACATCCCGATATTTTAACTATACACCGAAACTGTCATCTTAGCGTACATCATAAAAGACTAAACAGCCTCTTACAACAATTTAATAGTATTATAAACAAAATTTTTCGTCAAGAGATATAAAAATTAACAATGTTAACATTATGACTTTCGCGATTTATATGCTATTATAATAAATATGGTTAGGCTAATAAACAAGAAAAATATAAAATTCATATCATGGGGAATATACAAATTATTAAAGATTCAGGAAATGATGACATACTTAAAAAACATTAATTATCCTGAACTGAATCAGTGTATATATGTTATGTGGCATTCAAATCAATTCATTGTGCACGGCTTTAAAGACCGTGCCAAAACAAGTATTTTAATCAGCAATTCTCTTGACGGAGATATTGTTTCGTATGTTGCACAAAAATGGGGGTTCAAAACTAAACGCGGTTCCACAGCCCGCAAAGGAGCAATCGCTGCGACTAAACAACTTCATGATGAACTTAAAAACGGTGAAAATATCGCAATCATGGTTGACGGTCCAAGAGGACCATATCACGAAGTAAAAAAAGGTGCTATTACCCTGTCTATGGATACCGGAGTTCCGATAGTTCCTGTTAATTGGTATTCCGAAGATAAAACATTTAGAGAAATAAACTCATGGGATAAAATGAAATTTCCTTTGGGACCATGCAAAATTATGAATTTATACGGAAAACCTATTTATCCGCAAAATAAAACAGAAGAAGAATTGATTACGGAAGTAAAAAACGCCTTGCTTGAATTAGAACAAATATCACCGCAAAAATATAAAGAGGCTATGGAATCAGGCTTATGGAAAAAAAAGTAAATATTTCGATGCTTCAAATGTCATCAATTATTGGGGATGTTGAAGCAAATATTTCAAAAATTGATACCATTATTAAACAGGAACTCCCGCAAAATTGTGATGTTCTGGTTTTGCCTGAGGTTTGGACTTGCGGTTGGGTATGCGATAAATTTATCGAAACCGCCGGTAATATAAATAACAGCTCGGTAATAAATTTTTTAAGTACAATTGCAAAAAATTATAATATCAACATCATTGGCGGCAGCTTCATTGAAGAAAGAAACGGCAATTATTATAATACGTGTCCGATTTTTGACCGAAATGGAAAACTTGTAACAACTTATTCAAAAAATCACTTGTATTCATATTATGGATGCAATGAAGATAAATATATCTCAAAAGGTGAAAACCCTGTTATGGTCTGTTTGGACGGAATAAATTACGGTTTAACAATATGTTATGATATCAGATTTCCTGAAATATACAGAGCATACAGAAAATCAGGAGCAGACATTCTTGTTAATTGCGCCGCATGGGGTTCAAATAAACCGATTCCATGGGAAATGATGACAAAATCAAGAGCCATCGAGAATCAATGTTATATGGTTGCATTAACTCAATGCGGACGCATTACGGATAATGAGTACAATTTGGGACAATCAAGAATAATTGATTACAAAGGTGAAGAACTTTGTTTTATAGAAAATAAAGAAGGAATTGGGAGTGTTGAAATTTCATTGGATGAAATGTATCAATTCAGACAAAAATGTACTATATTAAATGATATAAAAGACAGTTATGAGGTTAAAATATTATGCGAAAAATATTAATAGCATTTATAACATTAATAATAGCTTTTGCGCCGGCTAATGCAAGCAGCATTGATAAAATATTGACAAAACAACACGTTAATCACGGAGCTGTTTCAATATCAGTAAAGGATGCAAAAACAGGGGACAAAATTTATTCCATAAATGACAGAACTCCAAGAGTACCGGCTTCAACTCTCAAGGTTATAACAACCGCCGCATCACTGGACACCCTTGGAATTGATTATAAATTCAGCACAAAAATGTATAAAAGCACAAATAATGATTTATATTTTAAGCTTGGAGGCGATCCGTTCCTAACATCAGGGAATTTGAGAACATTTATTGAAACCGCAAAAAGCAAAAATATTACCCCAAAAAACATATACATTGACAATACCATATTTGACAGTACGGAATGGGGTGAAGGTTGGCAGTGGGATGATGCATTAAATCCGCACATGCCAAAATTCAGTGCTTACAATCTTGACGGGAATTTACTTGATGTAGAAATAACTCCTCAAAAAATCGGAACAGCACCAACTATTATAGTAAAACCTTTTTATCCCGCAACAATAATGAATTTGATTATATCTGTCACTGATGAAACAAATGTAAGCTTTGCAAAAAACAGCGACATTGCACCAAATATAATTAATGCAACAGGAAAAATTTCAAAACAAACCATATTCAAACTTCCTGTAGAAAATCCGAAATTATACTTCAATTTAAGATTGCAAGAAGCGATAAGAAACAGAAAGATGTATTATTACAATCCTATTAAAATCGGAATCCTGCCAAAAGAAAATGTCTATCTTGCAGAAGAAATTACAAATAATATTTCTAAAGCACTTTCAGCAAGCTTAAAAAACAGTAATAATCTCGTTGCCGAAACTCTTTTCAAACTTGCAGGCGCAAAATATTCAAACAGCACAGGCTCTGCATATAATTCTCTGACAATGCTTAATAGTTATTTTGAAAAACTCGCTCTCAACACTGATGATATAAAAATAGTTGACGGCAGCGGAGTGTCAAAAAACAACATGATGACATCCGATTTTATGACATCTTTTTTGGTAAAACTGTATAATTCTGATAATTTTGCTGAAATAGAGCAGTATTTCCCGACTCCAGGAGAAGGAACTCTGAAAAACAGAATGCTTTATTTTAAAGAATGCTTGAGGGCAAAAACGGGAACACTGTCTGATACAAGTGCAATTACAGGTTATATAACAACAAGACGCGGTAAGGTATTGGTTTTTAACATTATGATTCAAGATGCAAAAACATCAGAAGCCGATAAGAAAAATATTGAAGAATTGATACTAAGAGAAATATATATGAATTAAGAGGTGCCAAATGTATGAACCGGAAGTAACCGTTATTACAACGACTCATAATATTGTAGATGCAGGGAAAGCCGATGATTTTACACTGCTGCTCAACTTGCTTAACAAGCAAACTTATCCGTATATAGAACATCTTGTTATTGATAATGCTTCAGATGACGATACAGTCGATTTCTTAAAAGAATATAAAAATTTGGGCTATATAAATTTTTATTCTGCGCCTGATAACGGTAAATTTGATGCCATGAATAAAGGTCTGTTAAGGGCAAAAGGGAAATATGTGGCATTTTTAAGCTGTGACGATTTTTACCATGATATAACAGGGATTGCGGATGTCGTTAATCTTATGGAAGAAAATGAGGCAGATTTTTGCTATTTCCCTTCATACTGTGTTCCTGAAGACAATAATGTATTTTTGTTTAATCCTTCCCCGTACAACGTATTTCAGGTAATGCCGTTTCCGCGTCAGGCTGCAGTTTTCAATAGAGAATCATTGGCAAGGGTCGGGAATTTTGATGCTAAGTTCCGATTATGCGCAGATTATGACTTATTAATAAAATTATTTTTAAGTAATGCAAAAGGAATATTTTTTGACGGTTGCATAGTCACATATAGAATGGGAGAACAAACTCTAAAACATCCTACTCAATTACAACTTGAGTGCGAGCATATATACCATCAAAACTTCAGAAACTTGTATCCGCTAAATGATAACGTCATAGACCGCATGGTACAAATAGCGGAAATACCAAAGCCATTACTGGAAAAACTTGTAAAATGTTTCCCAGGCGATGAAGAAATTTTTTATGAACGTTACAGACAAATGTACGAACTGAGAAAAGAAAATGCAGAATACAGACGAGCACAAGAAAGGCAACAACGAGGAAGATAATTGCAAAATAATATTGCCGGAATATAATAAAAATAGAAGATAAGAAGGTTAGGAAATAAATATGAGTGAGAAAAAGATAGCCGTATTAGGATGCGGACTTTGGGGAAGAAATGTAGTCAGAAATTTTTACAATCTGAACGCTCTCGGAATGGTTTGTGATTTAGATGATGAAAATTTGGCAAAAGTAAAAGCCGAATATCCCGGAGTAAAAACAACCAAGGATTTTAATGATATTTTAAACAGCGACGAAATAATGGGAGCAGTTGTTGTAACCCCAAGTCATACACATTTCAGATTTGTAAAGGCATTACTTGAAGCGGGCAAACATGTTTATGTGGAAAAACCGATTTCCACAGTAGCGCAAGAAGCCAGAGATTTAGCAGATTTAGCTGACAGCAAAGGGCTTGTTTTAATGGTTGGTCACTTACTGTTATATCATCCTGCGGTGAATCGATTGAAAATGCTTATTGAGGATGGAGTACTCGGAGATATAGTATATGCTCAAAGCGACAGACTTAATATAAATTATTTTAAAAATGACAGAAGTGTAATGTGGGATTTAGCACCTCACGATGTATCCATGATTTGCTACGTTTTAGGGAAAAATCCAAAACGTGTAATTTCAGCCGTAGGGTGTTCCTCAGACCGTAATGATATAATGGATATAACACATATAACGCTTGAGATGGAAGGCGGAGCAACAGCACAAATTGCAGACAGTTGGATTACCCCCAAAAAACATGTACAATTGCTTGTCAGAGGGACAAAGAAAACCGCTATAATGGATGATACGGTAGCTGAAAACAAACTTACAATTTATGATAATTTCAAAGCGGGGAACAGCGAAGTTGTACAATCCGATTATCTTGAAATAGAACCGCTCAAACTTGAGTGTCAGCACTTTATCAGTTGTTGCGAAACAGGCAAAAAGGCCCGTTCAGACGGCGAAAACGGTTTTATTGTGGTAAGTGTATTGGAAGAAGCCGAAAAAATTATGCTTGGCGATAGAGCAAAAAATCTTGATAATGTAAACTTTGCACTGTCAAGAAGTAAAAAAATATAAATTTCTTATTTTATAAGATTAGGGAGAATACATTAATGGACTTAAAAAAGAACAGTGCAAATATTGTATCAATTACAAGGATTTTTGTTGCATTTGCATCATTAGGATTGCTTTTTATAAATAATCAATGCGCATACATTTGGGCTATATCATTAGCAATAATTGCATTTTCAATGGATGCTGCAGACGGATATTTGGCAAGAAAATTTGGTCAAGCCTCTCAGCTCGGCGCAGTTCTTGATATTATGGGCGACAGAATTATAGAAGCAATATACTGGATTGCATTTTCAACACTCGGCTGGCTGCCTGTTATATTCCCTATAATTTGCGTCACAAGGGCTTATATAACCGATAACATAAGAAGTATAGCCCTGACAAAAGGAATGACTCCGTTTGGAATGCAATCAACAGAATGGGGCAAATATATTTGCGCCTCAAAATTTATGAAAACGACCTATGCAGTTGCAAAAGTAGCCGCATTTGTTATTTTAATTTTTGCACACACACCGAATTTAGCTGAAAATATTGCAAATCCTGCAAATATGACAGGTATAATTTTAGCTTGGGTAGCAATTATATTTTGCGTAGTCAGAGGGATTCCGGTTGTAGCCGAATGTGGAAAATTATTTAAAGATTAGCTGTTTGCGCCTTATTAAGGGCGCAGAGCAAATGGGGTAAATAAAATTGAGTAAAATAAACATAGTCCTTTACGAACCTGAAATTCCGCAAAATACCGGAAATATAGCCCGACTTTGCGCATGTTGCGGAGCATCGTTGTATCTTGTAGGTAAACTGGGCTTTTCACTATCAAGCAAATATACAAAGCGCGCAGGTTTAGATTATTGGGACAGCGTTGATTTACACAAAGTCGATACAATGGATGAACTATATAAAATGTTTCCGGAAGAAACTTTTTATTATTTAACAACTAAAACAGACAAACTATATACTGATATACAGTTTAAGGACGGTGATTTTATTGTATTCGGACCGGAAACAAGAGGCTTGCCTGACAAATATGTCAAAGACGAGAATGCAAGAACAATTCCGATGAAAGAAGGTCAAAGAAGTTTAAATCTTTCAAATTCCGTTGCAATAGTTGCTTATGAGGCGATACGACAAAATGGAATTTAATTTACCAAGAAGAATTGAAAATTCAAATAAATCTACTTATGGCAGAGTATTAAATATTGCAGGTTCTGACTATATGCCCGGGGCAGCATATTTATCAAGTGTTTCCGCCCTAAAAATAGGATGCGGATATTGTTTTTTATGCTCAACAGAAAGAGCCATTGATGCGGTATCTGCTCAAACTCAAAATGTTGTATTTGTACCGCACAACAAAGTTGATGAATACATTGCAAGTTCTGATGTCATAGAAATCGGCTGCGGTTTGGGAACAAATACTTCGGCACAAAAAATGTTTTCAAAACTGCTTGATAATGCATACATACACACCCCAATTATACTGGATGCAGATGCTCTAAATATTCTTGCGCAAAATGAATATGATCAAATATACGATTTTACGAATAAAAAATTTGAGAAATTGGTTTTTACCCCTCACCCGAAAGAAGCCGCAGGATTACTCAATACTACAACTGACAAAATACTTGAAAATATAGAGCAGAGCGCAAAAAAAATTACACAAAAGTTTAACTGCGTAACAGTTTTAAAGACTCACAAAACATATATATGCGCTCCGGATGGCAGAGAATACACCAATACAACCGGGAATAATGCAATGGCTAAAGCAGGCTCCGGAGATGTTTTAACAGGAATGATTTCCGGTTTAATTGCTCAAGGCATGGATATTTTTGAAGCTGCAAGCCTTGGATGCTATTTGCACGGGCTTTGCGGAGATATAGCAAAGGAAAAACTTACCCAATACTCCGTAATGGCAGAGGATTTGATAAGTTCTATTCCTGAAGCTTTGAAATTTTATTTATCTAAATAACAGTATCAATATTAAACCCTGTTTTTGATTTGTCATGTATGTAACTGGTAACATTTGACTGGCTAAAAAATTGCTCCTCGTAAGAGGCATCAGCAGGCTTTGCAATAGATTTTAAATTCGTTCCCGGAGATATATATTCATAAGGTTTCTTAATTACCGGTTTTTGCAACATTGATTTTGAATTTATAAATTTCAACGCTTCTGATGATAGTTTTGCGTATTCTTGAGGTCCAAGTAACATTTTATTTTCTCCTTTATTCTGTTTAATCATAACAACAGGCAATAAAAAATAGCCCGAACAGGCAATTTAATATCCTGACAGACTATTTAAAACTCGTAAAAATAAAATTTGCTAATTAATTTTGAAATTGCTGCATAATTTCAAACGGTTTTTCTGCAACCTTCATTGCATCAGGTGATAAAATTCCTCTTTTTAATTCCGTAAAACTCGCATTTTTTGAACAAAATTTATTTTTCAAAAATTCATAAGCAACCTTAGGGTCACATTTTGAACCGCACGTAAACAAATCAACAGCAGCATAACCAAGTTCCGGCCAAGTATGGATAGCCAAATGACTTTCAGAGATAATCACAACCCCCGAAACTCCATACGGGCTGAACATATGAAAACACTTTTGAACAATTGTAGCGCCACACTCTAAAGCTGCTTCCATCATATATTTTTCGACTTTATCAATACTGTTTAAAGTATTCGGGTCACATTCAAAAAATTCAGCAAGTACATGGCGACCAAGATGTACATCTTCGTCTGCTACCGGCATCGCCTCATTGAATAAATCTAAATGTGAATAAGTTTTCAATTTGTATTTCTCCTTATTAAATAAATGTATATTTTACAACTATAGATAATAATATAAAAAACTTTTTTTTGATAGATATAAATAAAAAAAAATCCTGTCAAAATCTGTAATTAACATTATATGCACATTTTTGGATAATTTCAATTGTTAAGTTTTATGAATAATATTAAATTATTTGAGAAAATACTTAAAATTCAGCTTAAAAACCTTGTAAAATAAGGTTTTATATTGTATCATGCTTACATATCAGATTGATTAGGAGAAAGTAAAATGACAATTTTTGAAGGTAAACTTGTTGCATCAAATGAGGACAAGTTTTGCATAATATTAGCTCGTTTCAACGATTTTATCGGGGCAAAATTACTGTCAGGTGCGATAGATGAGTTAAAAAGACATGGAGTAAAAGAAGAAAATATTGATATAATAAGAGTCCCCGGAGCTTTTGAGATACCTGTAATTGCGCAAAAAGTTGCATCCTCAAAGAAATATAATGCCGTTATTACGCTTGGCGCCGTAATAAAAGGGGCAACACCGCATTTTGAATATGTATCAAATGAAGTTGCAAAAGGGATTGCTCAAGTTAGTCTTAATACCGGTATTCCTGTCACATTCGGGGTACTCACAACGGATAATATTGAACAGGCAATTGAAAGAGCAGGAACAAAAGCAGGGAATAAAGGCTCTGACGCAGCAAGAACTGCTATTGAAATGTCAAATCTTTTAAAGATGGTATAAATAAAATGATAAGCATCCAACCGGTAAACATTGGGAATAACGGTACAAATATTTATTATTCTCAAAATTCAAAATTCAAAAGCAGATACAGATTATGGGGTAATCCTATACCCAACTGCAGGTTGCGGTCACAAATTATGTTTGAAGGGCAAAGTGACAGGGTAGAACTGCAAGGAGCATCTAAAACAGATATAAGGAGCAAAAATATGAGCGAAGTAATCACCGAATACAGAAATGAAAACACCAAAGATATTGATTTATTATCAACAATTGACATGGTTAGAAAAATGAACGAAGAAGACCAAATTGTAGCAAAAGTAGTCGGAGATGTCGCGCCTGATATAGCAACGGCAATAGATATTATTGCTAAAGCCTTCTTAAAAGGGGGTAAACTATATTACTTTGGAGCCGGGACCTCAGGCAGGCTCGGAGTATTGGATGCATCTGAATGTCCGCCGACTTTTAGCGTCGATCCTTCAATGGTTCAAGCACGTATTGCAGGCGGAACTGCGGCAATGACAACGGCAGTTGAAGGGGCAGAAGATAATTTTGATGAAGGATTGAGAGATGCACAAGTTCTAACTGATAAAGATGTTTGCGTTGTTATCTCTGCAAGCGGAAATCCGAAATATCTGTTAGGTGTACTTGAAAAAGCCGATGAAATCGGATGCGCAACAATCGGAATTACTTGCAATTCAAAAGGAAGAATTGCACAAGAAGCAGGGCACGTAATATGTACAGAAGTAGGACCTGAGGTTATTGCAGGGTCAAGCAGATTAAAAGCAGGCACAGCTCAAAAAATGGTTCTTAACATGCTTTCAACAGGTTCCATGATTAAAATAGGCAAAACTTATGAAAACTTTATGATAGATTTAAAGGCAGTTAATGAGAAGTTAAAAGACAGGGCAATCAGGATTGTTTCTCAAATTTCAGAAGTTTCAAACAGTGATGCACTTGCAGCTCTATTAAAATGCAATTGGGAAATCAAAACAGCAATAATAATGCTAAAAACGGGAACAGATGCAGACTCTGCAAGAAAAGAATTAAAAAAATACGGCGGAGTATTAAGAAAACTTATGAATGCAGAAAATGCAGTATAATAAATATATACGCATAAGGAGGGATAGCAAATGAAATTAACGGTATTAGGAGCAGGATGTTGGGGATTGACCCTTGCGTGGCTTTTAACTGATAATTTTGAAAACATAACAGTCTGGGGACGAGAACAAGATCTTAGTGAAGATTTAAAAATAAACAAACATACTTCAAAACCGCTTGAAGTTCAGTTAGATAAAAAAGTTGAAATCACATCCGATTTATCAGAAGCAATATCAGGAGCAGAAATTATTTTATCAGTTATTGCAACATCGGGCACAAGAGATGTTTGTGAAAATCTAAAAAAAGCAGGTATAAAATCCGAGCAAATACTCGTAAACGCATCAAAGGGAATAGAATTACCTTCTCTTATGAGAATGTCGGAGGTTATAAAAGATGTATTACCGGAACAAAAACTTGTAATACTCTCCGGTCCGACATTAGCTAAAGAAGTATTACAAGGCAAGCCTACTGCTGCTTGCGTTGCTTGCGAAGACATAGAAACCGCTACATTTGTTCAAAAAGCTATGAATGTGTCAGACAGATTCAGATTATACACGAATACTGATGTAATCGGAGTCGAACTTGGGGGAAGTTTGAAAAATGTTATAGCAATAGCATCAGGTTTTGCACATGAAATGGGACTTGGCGATAATTGTTCAGGTGCACTATTAACCAGAGGAATGGCAGAAATAGTAAGAGTTAGCTTACAATTAGGAGCGAATCCCTCAACACTGTATGGGTTATCCGGAATGGGAGATTTAATTGCAACTTGTTCTTCTCCAATGTCAAGAAATTACACTGTTGGCTCTATGCTTGCTAAGGAAAAAAAAATAAATGATATTTTAGCAGAACTCGGCTCGGTAGCAGAAGGCGTAAAAACCTCAAAAGCGATTTGCGAATTAGCTAAAAAGCTCGATATTGATGTACCTGTATCAAATGCAATATATGAAGCTGTTTACACGGATATTACACCAAAAGAGTTATTATCGAAACTTATGAACAGAAAACTAAAAGAAGAAGAAAGATACGTTTAATGAAATACGCAGTCAGATATTTAAAAAATACATTTTATCCTTTGGACGTTGCTGATGATTTTGAGTTGGCAGACGGGCAGATGGTTATAGTCAGAACAGAAAAAGGAGAAGAAGCACTTAAAGTATTTATTGTTAATTCTAAAATTAAAGAAATCTGGGAACACGCAAAACAAAAGCCTCAACCTTTGCCGCTTTTGAAAGTTATGACACAAAGAGACTTACAGACATTGGATGAGATAAAAAAAGAAGAAGTAACAGCTTTCTTTAAATGTCAGACGCTTGTAAAACAACATAAATTACAAATGAACCTTGTTCAATGCAGAATAACATTTGACAAACGGAAGATAACTTTTTATTATACAGCTCCTGAAAGAGTTGATTTTAGAGCATTACTCAAGGATTTAACCCAGACATTTCCGAGAGTCAGAATAGATTTGCGCCATATTGGAGTTAGGGATGAAACTTCTATTCTTGACGGTGTTGGAATATGCGGGCAACCATTCTGTTGCGGAGGCTTCTTGAGAAAATTTGCAACGATCAATATTAAACTTGCAAAGGATCAAGGAATGCCTATTGCACCGGGGAAGATTTCCGGTACTTGCGGGAGATTGTTGTGTTGTCTTACGTATGAATATTCTAATTATATTGAAGCAGCAAAAGGTATGCCGCCTGTTGGGGCATCTGTTATGACAACAGAAGGCTTAGGCAAAGTATGTTATCTTCAATTTATGAGCGGTAAAGTTGCCGTAAAAATGGAAGACGGCAAAACTAAAGAGTTTAACAAAGAAGATATTGAAATAGTAGATGCTGAAGTCAATGTGGAAATTGATACCAATCCTTCCGTTATTAATAATTACAGCGAAGAAGATCAAAATATTGACATTAGACAACTGGAAGACGATAAAAACAGCTCAACAGGGAATATATAATATTAATTTTTGTAAATATTTATAAAATGGAACTATTATTAAGATAATATTACATCTCATAGTCTATAATTATTTTGTTTGGGAAAAGGAGAATAATTATGGATGTAAAATTTACGGAAAGAGAAAAGACCATCTTAAAAGAATTAACGAAGGGGAAAAATTACAGAGAAATTTCAGAAACTCTTTATATTTCGATATCAACAGTAAAGCATTATATGGCACAAATATCCGAAAAGCTTGGGATTAAGAGAAAAATTAATATAATCCTTTATGTTCTTGAACACGGTTATATAAATAACAACAATATGCAATAAAAAACAAGACTAACCGTTAAATGCTTTATATGATCTTTCTATATTTTTTTGCATTGCACTTTTCACCGATTCATATTCTGTTTGAAGTGCATTGTGTTCCGTATCTAATTTTTTCAGCATTGATTGATAACGTTTATCCTTAAGATTAACTTCATTAAGAATCATTTGATATTTTGCTTCAGCACTTGATATTCCTGACGAATCGTCCTCTGATGAAATATCAATTGCATTTGTATAAATAATAGAATTCCACGATATTTTATTTTCTTTATTAGAGCGATCGCATTGAACTCGTTCCATTGTAATAACGCCTTGTGAAACCGCATCAGAAATCCATTTTGAAGAAGTAGCCAAATTACCGTCTAAAATACTAAAATATTTATTTGTATTTATGTTTTCAGGATTTTTGGGTTCATCTTCCAAAGTATAATATGTGGAAGTTGTGTCATAATCCTCTTCCATAAGTTGAGATGCTATAAGCTGAGGGGTTTTAGAACCGTTCATTCTATACCAGAGATTAGTATACCACTGAGATTTTTCCTTATCAGGAATAATTATACGCGTTTTAGTAACATTAACAAACATAGGAACTTCTTCCGGTTTTAGGGCTTCCCAATCAGAAATTGCTTTTGCGTAATCCTCATCTTCAAATTTCTTGAACGTATTAACCAAATCATCCTGAAATGAATATATAATAGGTTTCAAAACAGAATTATAATCTGCAACCCTATTTTCAACTGCGTAGAATAAATCAATGCATTTTTGCTTTAAAGTTTTAAGCACCGGAGTACCATTTGGCGCCAAACAGTAATTGCTTAATAGTTTATCTGCATCAGTCGCAGTTCCATCTAAAAGTTTATCCGAAGACAATGTACTTATTATATCATCAACGACATCTTGAGAATATCCCTTTGATAAAAGAGTTTGGGTCAAAGTATCAGATTGATTTTGTTCCTCATTACCGGATTGTTTTTTGTTGCGGTCATAAGCATATATTACATCCAAAACTCCATTGTTGTCAAAATCATACCCATTAGCTATCGCATTTGATACCCCTACCATATTTGGGGTTTGGTTAGCGGAATTTATTGCACTCCCTGTAATTTCACCGGATTGAATAACAACAGAATCACCTGTTGTAGTGGTGTAATTTTTAGGATAACCAATCGGTTTGCCGCTATCATCCAAAGTCAAATCAATCATGTGTGCCAAAACATGGAGATAACAGCCGCTGTACGTTGATGCGGAAACAGCATTATTAAAACATGAAGAAGAAGCTCTTTCAAAATTTTGATAAAGGATACTTTCTGAACCTGATGTATAAAAGTCTTCTATTTTAGGTTTTCTCAGATACCAAGCATCCAAAGCGTCCAAATAACTTTGATATTTCGGATTTTCTGCTAAATCCTCGTATTCTTGGGGTCCTATTGTACTATCATAACATTGCAGAAAATCAATTAGGGTCTTACTTTTTTTAAAATTAGCAGCATCAGTTGCAGTTACCAATATTTTACCTGCCGCATTAGATATCGCATATTGATTTTTAGTAGGTTGATAGCTATATAACATATTGGGAGTCAATTGAACAGAATCAGACATTCCTGAATCATTAAATGTTGTAAACATTAATTTGGTAGAATCAAGAGCTTTGCTATATTCCATCCTAGCATCTTCCGTCAGACTACTTAATTTCATCTGCTCATTAGTCAAGCGTTGAGAATGGAACTCGTTATCTGTTAAACGAGCAGTTATTGATAATAATCTTGCTTGACTGGATGACATTCCCATGATTATATTCCTTTCCTGAATACATGAAAAATATCGGATTTTATGAGAAAAAACTTTAGAAATATTACGAATTATTTACAAAACTTTATAATAATTTTATAAAGGCAAATTTTGAAAATGTAAAAACTTTATATATACACATAGGGGATGTTGTAAATGAACTTGTGAGTTTGTACAACATCGGGAGAGATTTTCTGTCATCCTGAGCAAGTGCGAGCAGAGGATGAAAGGCTCAAGCCGGTTTCTGTTTAATGCGAGCACCTTTATGCGAAGGATCGCCCGA
>CACXFH010000050.1 GCA_902766975.1 uncultured bacterium
CTTATATAAATTAGAAAGAGGTAAATGATGTCAGAAGCTTTAGATGAAATGTTTTTATTCGGCGAAGAAAAAATGGAAAAAGCCGTTGCTCAGTTGCATAAAGAATTTGCATCCGTTCGTTCGGGACGTGCTAATCCTGCAATTCTAGATAAAGTTATTGTTGAATATTACGGTGCTCCGACTCCGTTAAGACAAATGTCGCAGGTTACGGTACAGGATGGTACTACTCTTGTGATAACACCTTACGACAAAACTATAATGAAAGATATTGAAAAAGGTATAATAAAAGCCGAAATCGGCATTACTCCAAACTCTGACGGAACTTGTATCAGATTACCTTTTCCGCCGTTGACCGAGGACAGACGTCGTGAAATTGCCAAAGATGTTAAAAAAATGGGTGAAGATGCAAAAGTCGCAATCAGAAATATTCGTCGTGACATGGTCGATAAGTTAAAGAAAATTGAAAAAGATGAAAATTTGCCTGAAGATGCAGTAAAAGATAATCAGGATAAAATTCAAAAAATTACCGATAAATATACCGATAATATTGACAAAGCAGTAGTCGAGAAAGAAAAAGAGGTAATGACCGTATAATGAAAATAGAACTCGGATTTAATAAAAACGCACGTAGAATGCTTACAGGTTTGATAATGGGTACCATAGTCATGCTTTGCATCATGAAAGGCGGCTTGGCTTTGTTGTGTTTATTAGCGGTCGTGTTGGCATTCGCATCAAAAGAATACGTAAAAATTCTTAATCATAAAGGCTTTTATCCGAGTCTAAAGGTAATATATGTTACTGAGGCTGTACTTGCCGCAATTGTGTATTTCGAACGTTTTGATTTGGTTGCTGCGACGTTAACTATTTGTGCAATGTGTTCCTTTATGTGGGTTTTATTTGCAGGCAGGCAGCCATATATTGCAAATGTTGCCACAACAATATTCGGAATGGTGTATTGCGGGTGGTTTCCTTTGCATTTAATGTTTTTCAGAAATCTTCACAATGCCCGTTATGACAGTGGTTTAGGGTTTGTTGTGTTGATGATTATTTCCATTATTGCAACGGATGTCGGTTGTTATTATGTAGGTTCGCGGTTTGGAAAAACAAAACTTGCTCCGACTGTTAGCCCGAACAAAACTGTTGAAGGTTCTGTTGGCGGGGCTGTTTGTGCGGTTATTGCCGCTGAGGTAATAGGCTGTTATTTAGGTTTGGGTTGGTTTTTGTCATTAATTGCCGGTATACTTTGTACTGTATTTGCTCAAATTGGTGATTTATGTGAATCATTACTAAAGCGCGATGCTGGGGTTAAGGATTCAGGTGATGCATTGCCCGGTCATGGCGGATTTTTAGACAGAACTGACAGTTTTGCATTTACTATTCCTATTGTTTATTATTTCTTTAAATATTTCGTATTTAAAACTGAGTGGATGGCTTCTGTTCTTAATTTTATTAAAGGTTTAGGTCAATGAAATCCGTAGCTGATGTATTTGGTATTAAGATAAAAAACGAAGAATTATTTAAAAAAGCTCTCACTCATCCTTCTTATACTCAGGATTTGAACCTGCCTCATACCGAATCTTATGAACGATTGGAGTTTTTGGGTGATGCTGTTTTGAAGCTTTCTGTTTCTGATGTTTTATATTCAATGTACCCTGACAGTAATGAAGGAGAAATGTCGAAAATAAGAAGCATTATAGTTTCTGATAACACTCTTGCAGAAATAGCAAAGATTAATGGTTTGGATAAACTTATAATTCTCAGTAAGCATGATGAAAAACAAGGTGCAAGAAAATTGAATTCGATTTGTGCGTGTTCGTTTGAAGCTGTTCTCGGAGCTTATTACTTAGACGGGAAATATAAACAAATTCGTAAATTCATAGAAAAAACTTTCACCCCATATATCACTGATGTAAAAGAAAATTTTGTAAAATATAATGCAAAAGAAATTTTACAGGAATACACACAAGGTAAAGATAAAAACAGACCTGTTTATAAGGTGATAAGTGAAAAGGGGCCTGCACACAAAAGACAGTTTGAAGTAGAAGTGTCTTATAATGATGAAATTTTAGCAACTGAAATCGGTTTATCAAAAAAAGATGCAGAACAAAAAGCCGCTTACAGTGCATGTGAAAAGTTAGGAATTGTATAATTATTTTTTGTATTTTTCGATAATCATTTTTCTGTAATATACTTTTCTTAGTTTTACCATATATTTGACGACCAATTGTGCGCAAAATAATAAAGACATGTGTTTTTCCGCATATTTTCTTTCATATTCTCCTGAAAATATCCCATCTTCTTGCGCCTCGTAATACATATATTCTAAAAGTGTATTAACTGCTTTAATAGGTTTGTATGCTTCTGCTAAATAATCTTCTATCATTTTTACCTCCTTAATATTCTTATTATATCCTTAGAAAATACTTATATATTAAACTATACAATAAATAACTTATATTGTAAAGTATATATAAGGTAATAATAGGAGAATATTAATGATTAGACGTTTACAAAAAAGTGGCGGGGGTTGGGCAATATTTTTACCAAAACCTTTGCTTGAGCTGCTAAAAGTCAATCCTGAAACGGACAAAGTAGAACTCGAATTTGAAGGCGAAGTTTTAAAAGTAAAAAAACATAAAGAAGAATCATAATATGTCAGAACAAAAAATTATTATTTCTCCATCAATATTATCTGCCGATTTTGCAAATCTTGAACGTGATATAAAACTTGTTGAAGATTGTGGAGCGGATTGGATTCATGTTGATGTAATGGACGGGCATTTCGTTCCTAATATTACCATCGGTGTGCCGGTTGTAAAATCATTGCGAAAAATTACAAATTTGCCTCTGGATGTTCATTTAATGATAGAAAATCCGGATAAATATATAGAACCGTTTGCGAAGGCGGGAGCAGATATTCTGACTTTCCATTATGAGGCTCTCAACGATTATTGTGAAATTTGTTCTGTTATCAAAAAAATAAAATCATTTGGGATTAAGGCAGGGATTTCAATTAAACCGAAAACAATGCCAGAAGTTCTGAATCCATATTTCGATATGGTCGATATGGTGCTTGTTATGACAGTTGAACCCGGCTTTGGCGGACAATCTTTTATGAGTGATTGCGCTGAAAAAATCAAATACATAAAAACAAAAGCTTCTAAAAGTTTGATAATTCAGGTTGACGGCGGAATAAATGCTCAAACAGGTAAAATTTGTAAAGATTTTGGGGCAAATTCTTTAGTCGCAGGAAGTTATGTCTACGGTGCGAATGATATTAAACAGGCAATAGACTCTCTAAAATAATTCAGCTTTCTTGCGCGTATTCTCCTCTGCGAACCTTGCGCTTGACTAGTTCGTCTATGCTGATGTTGAGTTTATCTGTTGTGTCAGAACCGTCATTAGAGGCTGTTTTTACGTCTTTTTCAGATTCTTTTTCTTTGCCCGTAATGGGGTCTTGCTCAGAGGCATTACCCTGCTGCTTGGCGTTTTGTGCCTCAATTCCAGTTTTATCATTAATTGCGTTTTTGAGTTCGGGCAGTCTGCCAATATTGGCATTATTTGCCGTATCCGTAGTCGTTACGGTATCTTCGCCTAATTGTGCATTACTGATTGCGCTGTTTCCTGCATTTACCGCATTCGCCCCAATTATTCTGTCTATGTTAAACCACCAGTGCCCGCCTGTAGTGGATAAAAGTTCATTTCCGACATCGACCGTTTCAGTGCCAAAATCTTCGGCGCTTAGCATTATGTCTCGCCCGTCAGCAATTTCTCCTGTGTATCCCCGCAGAATTCCTTCGGATGCTGCAATATCATTTTGACCGCTCATCCCTAATTGCTCAAGTTCTTTTTGCAGTTGATCTATTTTTGCAAAGGTCGAATGGTCGCTCTTATCTCGATTTATTTTATCTACTGATTGTCTGAGTTCCTGCTGCTTTGCATCGGCTTCTGCAATAAGTTCCTGCATTGTGTCTTCAAGCTCGGCAATTTCATTATCGGAGCTGCTTTTTATGTCATTTAGTGCATTTATTTCAGAAAGAGCTTGAGTACCAAGAGTTTGACTATCCACTGTAAATGAAACGGCTTGTTCTCTTAATGCTACTCCTTTATCTTGAAAATCTTTGCGTTTTGTCTGAGCTGCCGTTAATTGTATTGCTTCTGTTCCGTTTTCTGTAGATGTACTTCCGGTTTCCGCATTAATATCAGGCAAAGATGCATTTTGTACAACAGCTGTTGCGGCTTCTTCTGATTCTTTATCATCTGTTTCGTTGCTTTTATCAAGTTCAGTAACTTTTGTATCTTCATTGCCCCTTGTGTTTTCATTCATTTTGGCTTCGTTACTTTGGTGTCTTGTTATTGATTTTGCCTTTTCATAGGTAACTTCATCATTGTCGTATTTTTGTACATTATCAAGAAAATTATGTGCCCATTGTGCATAGACATCAGGAACCTGAACCCCGTTTTTCTCATATTTGAGAATTTCTTTAGCGGTCATGTTGCGCCAGTTTATTCTGTTTGGATTAAATGACTCTATTCTTGATACGTCCATAGTACACCCATAGTTGTGCCTTACCGGTGATATAGTCGGCATATATCCGGTAAAACTTTAACAAATAATCTCTTTTTTAAGATATATTAATCATATTCTTTCATTCAATTAAGGGATAATTTTTTTTGTATAAGTTATATAATTACTAAAAAAGGATTATCGTGATGAATTACGAAGAATTAATGCAAAAGGCAATAGAGGCTTCAAAAAAATCTTATTCCCCGTATTCAAAATTTGCTGTCGGAGCTTGTGTAGTGATGGATGACGGATCAATTTATTGCGGGTGTAATTTTGAAAACTCAAGTTTCGGGATGACTATTTGTGCGGAACGTAATGCAATCGGCTCTGCTATTGCTGACGGAAAAAGAAAAATTAAAGCGGTGGCAATATATTCTCCAAATCAAGAAAAATGTTTTCCATGTGGAGCTTGCAGGCAGGTTATACATGAATTTTGCGAGAATGATGAGGATGTTGATATTATTGTAAAAAATGGCGATAATATCGAAATATATACTCTTGCTCATTTGCTGCCGGAGAGTTTCAATTTGTAATGTTTATTTTTGAATGGATTGCAAAATTTATAAAAGGTAAAAATTATAAGCTGCCGGTCAGAACGGATTATACCCCAGCAGACGGGGAAGATTTGCTTGAAAATCCGAAAGAATGTGAGCATGTTTTTATGCCGCTCGATTCAGGTGAAGAATTTTTTGCCTGCAAATATTGCGGGTTGGTGGTTTCAAAAAATGAATTAAATATATAAATATTTATGCTAATATGTTTTTATGAAAAATAAGATTGGTTTTTGGGGGTATCCGCCTCCTGATGTTATTCAGCGCATAAAAAATGAATATCCGGAAGCTCAGTGGTTTGATTTGGATTTCGATTTCTCAGACAAAGTTCCGGATGCAAATATTTTGCCAGAAAGTTATTGCAAAATAATAAAGCAAATAATCAATAATTCCTTGTATTTAAAAAATGAACTAATAAAAATTGTTGCACCCGTCGGAAAAGATAAATGCGACAGCGGATGGTTTGCGGCTCAATTACTTAAAGACATGGGATTTGATGTTGAAGAAACGAAATTTGAGACTTTTGAACATCGTTCTCCTGTTGTAATCTCAACATCAAATATGCCTTTATATGGTAAAATTACAACTATCACAGCTAATATTGTTGCTGATTCAATAAATAATTCAAATATTGTTCAATGCAAACCCAAATTCGGATTTTGGGGGGTTCCGCCAAATGATTTGGAGGTCTTAAGATTATTCCCGAATGAAACTCATGTTTATGGTTGGACAAGGTGTGTTGAAGCAAAAGTTCCTGCAGATATTGAGCTTGAAATGTATGTCGAGCCCGATGTCCCGACGGTATTTTATGCTCAGGCATTTTGCTCAAAAACTCAATTGGCAAAGTATTTGGCAAATAAATATAACGGATTATATATTGATATTGACGATTATGCATCAAATTCCGTTAAGGCTAAAATAGAAGCATTTTTAAGATTGAGATAATTTATTTGTATAGTGTAGCTCCAAAGTCCA
>CACXFH010000051.1 GCA_902766975.1 uncultured bacterium
AAGGAAGATATGGATACGGGGTATATAGATAACGGCTTTATTGTGGATTTGACCCATGCCGTAAAAATTTCCGAAATAATTTATGAATTGTCAAGAACACTTGATATGCCTGAAGCTAAAGACAAGCATATTTGTTTGAAACTCGGGACAATAAATTTGAGTCAGGAAGAACTTACAAGCATAAAAACTTTAATAGAACTGATGGAATCTAAATTAGCTTGCATTAGTACAAGCTCTGCGCTGACATTGGAGTCTGCAACCGCATTGGATATTAAAGTTTCGGAATTTACAAATGAAATTTCCGCTCCGTCTTTTGAAAAACAAGAGGAACAGAAACCTGAAGTAACAAAAGCACTGGATAATATTTTTGGAGAAGAACAACCCAAAGATGAAAATGCCATAAAAGAAATCCATCGTGATGATGAATTTGAAGAACCTGAGCCGGCAGAAGACGAAGAAGAAAATATAAAGGAATTACGAACCGAACCTGAAAAATTGCCAACACTTTATATTCGCAGAACAATTCGTTCAGGACAAAGTATTTCATCAGACGGCAATATTGTAATAATCGGAGATGTTAATCCGGGAGCGGAAATCATTGCAAAAGGTGATGTTACAGTCTGGGGGATTTTGGCAGGAATAGTCAATGCAGGTTCGGAAGGGAACAATTATGCAAGAATAAGAGCATTAAAATTAAATCCTGTTCAAATAAGAATCGGTGACATCTTTGCAAGACGTCCTGATACCGTAAATATTCCGTTTATTCAAAAGACAAGCGAATATACACCGGAAGAAGCTTTCACACACAGAGGAAGTATAGTTATAAAAAAAATACATAATGAAAATTAAGGAGATATAAATGACCGGAAGAGTAATAGTAATAACCTCAGGTAAAGGAGGAGTCGGGAAGACTACTACTAACGCTAATATCGGCACAGCACTCGCCAGAGCCGGTAAAAAGGTTGTAATGGTCGACACCGATTTGGGTTTAAGGAATTTAGACCTTCTGTTGGGATTAGAAAACAGAATCGTTTACACAATTGTTGATGTTGTGGAAGAACGCTGCAAACTAAAACAAGCACTTGTAAAAGACAAGAAAAATCCGAATCTGTGCCTTTTAGCCGCTGCTCAAACAAGAGATAAAACAGCAGTAACGGAAGAACAATTAAAAAATATTTGCGACGAGCTAAAAGAACAATTTGATTTTGTTTTGGTGGATTGCCCAGCAGGTATTGAACAAGGGTTTCAAAATGCGGTTGCAGGCGCAACAGAAGCCATTGTCGTTACAACTCCTGAAATGTCGGCTGTTCGTGATGCAGACAGAATTATCGGACTTTTAGAAGCAAAAGAAGAAATTAAATCTTATAAACTTTTAATTAACAGATACCGACCCAATATGGCAGCTTCAAAAGATATGATGAGCAAAGATGATGTTGTTGAAATTTTATCTGCCGAATTACTTGGTATAATTCCTGAAGATACAGGCATTATAACTTCAACAAACAAAGGGGAACCGATTGTAAATGATGATGATTCCCTTGCAGGCAGAGCATACAGAAATGTCGCTCAGAGAATTATCGGTGAAGATGTTCCGCTAATTGATTTTGAGGAAGAAGCAAAACTTTCTACAAAGATTAAAAAGTTCTTCTCGAAATTCCTGAATAAAGGAAAGGAGAACTAATATGAGTGATAATATTTTTGCAGAAATTTATAACAGAATATTAAGTCTTTTCGGGCAGAACGTCAAAGACGAGTCCAAAAATACCGCAGTAAACAGATTAAGACTTGTATTGATGCAGGACAGAACGAATTTGACTCCTGAAATTATGAACAGAATGAGAAGTGAACTTATCGGAGTTTTATCAAAATATGTTGAACTTGATAAGGAAGCTCTTGATTTAAATATCGGTCAGGAAGGCGAACAAATGGCTCTAATGCTTTCAATTCCCGTTATCAGAGCAAAAGACGAAGCTGAAATTGAACAGGCTATTAAAGAGGAAGAAGAAGCTAAAAAAGCCGCTGAAGAAAAAACAGAAAACGAAGAAGGCGAAGAAACAGAAGCTGCCGAAGAAACAGAAGCTGCCGAAGATAACAATGAAACCGAAGGAACATCAGACATTGAAAATTCGCAAGAAACGAATGACAGCAATCAAAAAGAAACTGAAGCTCCGGAAAAAGAAGATGATGAAACTGATTTTGAAGAAGTGAGCGAAAAAAAATCTAAAAATGAAGAAAAAAACAAAGCAGAAACAGTAAAAAATGAAACCAAAGAAGAAGAAAAAACTTCTGATTCGGGAAAAGAAATAAAAGAAGATTCAGAAAAATAATAGAAAACAGTAAATATTAGAAGGCGGGAATATTTTTCCCGCCTCTTTGTTTGGAATTACAATAATTTTATAGAGAATATTATACCTTGGTCTAATACCTATTTAAAAGGGAGAGGAGTAATATAAAAATATAAATAGTGGCTAAGGAGATTATAAGACATGAATTGTTATTCTGAGGAAGAAAAACTTCTGACGGATAGAGAATTAGAAGTGCTGAATTGTATTTATAAAGGATATTCAAATCCTGAAATATCAAAGCTATTAAATATCACAATATCAACTGTAAAAGCACATACATCATCCATATTTCAAAAATTTCACGCAAAAAACAGAATTGAGCTTTTGCTGATGCTTGTCGGAGAAAAAAATATCAGTAATAAATTCCTCAAAAAACAAATTATGTCATTAAAATAAATTAGCTTGAAAAAAGCCATAAAAATACGATTAACTGATCTTCAAAAATTTAAGATTAATAGTATTAATCCTTCTTTGAGCATTTTTAATTTTTCTTGCTTCGATTGAATATGTTTTTAAGGAACGTTCGACAACATGTTTTGGTACATTGTAAAATCCTGCAATTTCATCATAAGTTAATCCCTGTTGAACTTTTAGTAAAAGTTCATTTTTAGGTAATAACGGGTACTTAACCCTTGCAGAAAAATATATATTATTATTGAATGATTGTATTTTCATACGAGATATAAAAATAGTAAAAAATATTTTTGCTATCTTTTAAACAAAAATTTAAAAAAAAAACGGTTTTGAAAGATAATTTCAAAACCGTCTTTTTTTTTCAACTGATATTATAATTCTAAATTATTAGAAAGAATATCCATTTCTTCAGCAGAAGCATAAGCGCTATGACAACCGCAATCGGCATAGATAACTTCACCTGTCATACCGGAAGATAAATCTGATGCTAAGAATAAACCTGCTTTACCAACATCTTCTAATGCAACGTTTCTTCCTAAAGGTGCTCTTGCAACAGCAGCTTTAAGCATTTTTGAAAATCCGCCGATACCCATTGCGGCAAGTGTTTTAACAGGGCCTGCAGATAAACAGTTGACTCTTACACCTTTTTTACCTAAGTCTACAGATAAAAATCTCATTGAAGATTCTAATGCAGCTTTTGCAACACCCATTACGTTGTACCCCGGAACAGACAATATTGACCCGAGATACGTCATAGCAAATATTGAGCCGCCTTCTGCCATTACATTTTCGGCATATTTGCATACCGTAACCAAAGAATATGCGCTGATTCCCAGTGCCAAATCCCAACCTGCTTTTGTAGTATCAATAAATCTGCCTGTCAAATCTTCTTTATTCGCAAATGCGACGGCATGAACGACAAAATCTAACTTTCCGTAAACTTTTTCGCATTCGTCAAATACTTTTTTTACGTCTTCTTCCTTTGTAACATCACATTCCATGATGATTTTAGCGCCAAAACTTTCAGCAATCGGTCTTACACGTTTTTCCATTGCTTCATTTGCATAAGTAAAAGCAATTTCACCGCCTGCTTCATAAATTTCTTTTGCAATACCGTAAGCAATTCCGTGAGTATTACTTACACCAAAAATTAAACCCTTTTTACCTTTCATTAAATCCATCTTCTAAGTTCTCCCTAATTTTTAATTTAATTACTTTAAAATTTTATCAAAAAGAAAAAATGAAATCAAATCCTGCATTTTTGTTGTACAATTCGGGTATGGGCATAATCTCCAAATCATACGAATCTTTAGAATTTGATAAGATTAAATCAGAATTGACAAAGTATGCAAAATTTCTGCAAAGTGAAATTTTGTGTTTGACAATGCCAATATACGACGATTCGGATAAAATTAAGGAACAAATCGAATTAACAAGAGAAGCGAAAAAAATTATTGATTTGGCAAAAGAACCCCCCACCGAATTTATAGCTGATGTAAGTAAAATTCAGTCAAACGCATCACTATCTTATCTTGATGAACAGGAACTTTTTGACCTTGCAAAAACAATGAAATCTTCAAGACTTTTAAAAAGATTTATTATTGAAAATTCCGAAAATAATTTTCTACTCAAAGATAAAGTTCAAAATCTAATTTCTGATAAAGAAACCGAAGATAAAATTTTTGGAACATTTGATGAAAATTTAAAAATACGCCGGAATACAACTCCTGAACTTAAAGGTTTATACTCATCATTAAGAGATACTGAACAAAATCTTCGCGACAGCGTAAATTCACTTTTAAACAACCCGAATTTTTCAAAATACCTGCAGGATAATATTTATACCCAACGAGATGAACGCATAGTCTTTCAGGTTATGGCATCAAATAAAAATAAAATTCCGGGGATTGTGCATGACGTATCTTCAAGCGCCAAAACTTTTTATATAGAACCTGCTCAAATAGTTCCGCTGAATAATAAAATTCGGGAAATTAAAGCAAAAATCAGACAGGAATGCATTAAAATTCTTGTATCACTTACTGATTTAGTAAAAGTTCATTTTAATGAATTAAGCCAATGCGAAAAAATAATGGCAGAAATTGATTTTCATTTCGCCAAAGCAAGATATGCCGTAAAAATACAGGCCGTTGAACCTGAAATAACCGACCAAAAAGGATATATTTATTTTGAAAACATGAAGCATCCGCTTTTACTGATTAGTAAGGGAGAAGAAGTCATAGCGAATAATTTTGAAATCGGCGGAGAATGCGGATACAATTCGCTTATTATTACAGGTTCAAATACGGGCGGAAAGACCGTTACACTAAAAACAATAGGCTTATTTATATTAATGGCAAAAGCAGGAATGTTTTTACCCTGCACTTACGCAAAGTTATATCCGTTTAAAGAAGTCCTTGCAGATATTGGGGATAATCAAAGCATTTTAGAAAGTCTTTCAACATTTTCATCCCACATGACAAATATTATTGAAATTCTGAAACAGAGCAATGAGGAGTCATTTGTACTTTTGGATGAAATATGCGCAGGCACTGATCCTGTTGAAGGTGCAGTATTGGCACAAGGAATTCTTGATAAACTTGCGCAGAAAAAAATCTCAAGCGTAATTACAACCCACTATGGAGAATTAAAAGCGCTTGAATTCTCAAATCCTTTTTTCAAAAATGCATCCGTTGAATTTAATACTGAAACTCTTAAACCGACATACAAACTTTTAATAGGGATTCCGGGGCTAAGCAACGCAATATCAATCGCTTCAAATTTAGGACTCGACAAAGACATAACAGAAAAAGCTAAAAATGCACTCCTTACCCAAAAGGATCCCTCAATTGCAGTTGTGGAAAAACTACAAAAAACTCATCAGGAATTATCACAAAATCTTGAAAAAGCACAGGAATTAAAAGAAGATTCCCTATCAATTAAAAAAGAGTACGAAGAAAATCTTAATCAGGTAAAAAAGGATAAGAAAAAAACACTGAAAAATATCAAAAATAAATTTGATGCGGAGATAATGGAAGCAAGGGCAGAAATCAAGCAAATTCTTGACGAATTAAGGCAGGAAAAATCTGAGAAAATCGCCCGCAGAGCGTATTCTCGACTTGCTAAACTTGAACAAAATTTCAGACAAGATGTTGAAAATGCTTCAGATAAAGAGAAATACATTGAAATTGACTGGGATAAAGCAATTATTGGCGATGAAGTCATGCTAAAAAATCTGCATCAAAAAGTTAAAATTATCAGTTTACCCGATAAAAATAAACGATTAACCGTTGATATGGGCAATATGACAATGAAAGTCAAACAAGACGAACTGGCGGTTATTGATGATAAATATAAAAGTTCTAAGAAAAATCCAATTCCCGGGACTTCATTTAAGAAATTTGAACTGCGCAAATTTGCAATGAGTCAGGAACTTGATTTGCGCGGATACAGAGTTGAAGAAGCTCTTGATGAAGTGGAAAATTACCTTGACAAGGCAAGCCTTGCAAATTTATCGCCTGTCTATATTATACACGGTCACGGAACAGGAGCCCTCAAACAAGCCGTGAGAGATTTTTTAAAAACCTCCCCCTACGTTGCGAAATACAGACCCGGGGAAGACTCAGAAGGCGGAGACGGAGTGAGCGTCATAGATATCAAATAAAATTCAATTCTACCATCCTTCTCGGGTTGAAATTTGTTTCCCGGCCATATTATACATTTTGTCTTTATACCAGATACCTATAAATTCTTTTTGGGGATTGAACATATATTGGATATCATGAGAAACAAAATATATTGCGCTTTTTAAATTACCTTTTTTGTCATATTGCATTGAATAATACGGAAAATTCGGGTAATTATCAGAAGTAATATCTACATAATATAATTTCCCGTACGGATTGTAATATAGTGCGTGATGAATATCGTTATTATACATAATTGCATAAATCACAAGCGTATTATTTTTATAATAAAACGGATTATATTTTGCATCCTCATCTTCCGTTACGCCATTATTTGCAAGCATATAATGGTGCTTATAGTTTTTATCTTTTTTATATTTAGAAAGTTCTTTACTAAATTCCGCTTTTGATAAATATATTTTTGATTGTTCTCCAAAAATTATTTTGCCATAATCGTTAATTCTGTTCGTTTTTTCTTCCGGGGAAATATCAAACCAGTCAAAAGGAATATCGGCAATCTTTTGTTCATTTTGGACAGATTGCTGAGTAATCGGCGGTTTTTCCTCTACAAATATATCTTCAAAAGCAAAACTGCTGCCTGTAAAAGCAAAAATTAAAAATAATGTCGTAATAATCTTTTTCATCATTTTACTCCTATAATATATTATTCAAAACTTTATATGCTACTCTCAATTTGACAGAAAATAAATTATCACCCTGAGCAAATAAATTAGCCTCATCGACAGAATAATTCAAAGGAGTAATAATTCCATCTATTTCAAAGCCATTAAATTTGTTATTTTCATCCCTTTTAGATTTTGTGGAAATAGCATAAATAAATGCTGCCATATCTTGTTTATCAATCAAATCATCTCCGCCTGACAGTTCTCCGTGAGCTGCAAGCTTGGTGAAAGCATTTTTTAAAACCAATTTAACATTGTTAAGATATTCAGATTTATTTTCAATATCATAATGTCCGAAACGATATTTTAGCATGTATTTTTCATATTCCGGATAAGTCAATTTTCCTGAGCTATTTCCAACTTCTCTTGCAATAAATAACAAATATGATTGGGCAAGTTCGTTTATGTTTTCTTTAAATGATGAATCCAGTTTTTCAAAATCTTCTTTTGTTTTATCCGGCTTTGCAGCGAGAGCACGCCATTTTTTTGACATGACATCAAAATCTTCCGCCTTTGGATTTGTAATACCTGATTGTTTAACCATATCATTTATGACCAGTCCAAAGGCTTGACCAAGCTCTGCATTACCCATTGGTAATTCAGTTAATATAGCAGTTCTCGAGCCCCCGAAATTTTGCATAAACTTATCCTATGTCCCATCGTCCGCAGGTTCCACCCCAGCGAGCGATGATATTTCCTTTTACATCTTTTATTTTATCAACATGCTGAACTTCGTCAACCCCTTCAACAATTGTAATAACTTCACAATTATTTGAGCACCCGTTACATGCGCATGTAATGGAGGAGAAGTGCATGTCTGCAACATTCCAACCCTTGAATTTTGTTTTATTTTGAGTAAATTGATGATCTTCCATCGCAAGCATAGCAGCACCGATTGCCCCCATTGTCTGGTGATGTTCGGGGACTACCACTTGAGCATTTAGAGCCTCTTCAAATGCTTTTACCATGCCGGTGTTACTTGCAACACCTCCTTGAAACGAAAATACAGGTAAAAGTTCTTTACCTAAAGCCAAATTACTGAGATAATTTCTTACTAAAGCTTGGCATAATCCGTATAATAAATCTTCGACAGGATAACCAAGCTGTTGTTTATGAATCAAATCGCTTTCCGCAAAAACTCCGCATCTGCCCGCAATTCTTGCAGGATTTGATGATTTTAATGCTGTTGCGCCAAAATCCTGAATAGGAACTCCCAATCTTTGCGCCTGATGGTCTAAAAATGACCCTGTACCTGCTGCACAAACTGTATTCATGGCAAAATCGGTAACTATACCGTCACGCATAATGATAATTTTACTATCCTGACCGCCGATTTCCAAAATCGTTTGAACCCCCGGAACTGTTACGCTTGCCGCAACAGCATGTGCTGTAATTTCATTTTTTACCACATCCGCACCGACTAAAGAGCCTGCCAATGCTCGTCCTGAACCTGTTGTCCCAACCCCCATAACGTCGTAATCGGTTATACGCTTTTCATACAATTGGCGCATGCCGTTTTGAACCGCTGCAACAGGTGTTCCTGCGGTTTTTAGCATTATACTGTCAACATATTTGCCTGTTTCATCAATTAAAGCAAGCTTTGTTGTCACTGAACCTACATCTATCCCTAAATATACCGTTAAACTCATTAATCTTTTCCTTTATAACAGTATTATGATAGCATGAAATATTTTCAGTCACAAGAATATATTAAAACATTGAATCTGTTTTGTTCAGTTCTCCGATATAATAAGTTTTGTCAGATTTTGCCGTATCTTCAAACATCTGTATCAGCATATTTTCAATATTTGTCAATTTAAATTCGGAAACCATATTAAACAGTTTCACATCCATTCCTTTATCCAATGTCACATCCATATTTTCATCCTCAATAATAAATGTATATTTATATTGTTTTTAATCCCTGCAAAAGTCTTTTAATAACATTTTTAAAGAAATATTAAAAAATTGCGATTTATGCTATAATATTGGGTATGAAAAAGATAATTTTACTTTTGGCATTGTCATTATTGGCTGTAAATTTTATAAATACTGATGTTCAGGCATCACTTGTATCAAGCGGAAAATACAGGCAGGAACAAAATAGAGTTAATAAAGCTGAAGCAAAACAAATTAAAGAACTGTTCAAAATTCACGAAACATTTGCAAATAAGCATGACCTTTCCGGATTAAAAACATTATACGCAGATAATTATGTAAACAGCGACGGAATGAAAAAGGATATTTATTTCAAAACCGTCGAGGAAACCTGGGAAGAATGCAAGGACCTCACTTATACTTCAAAAATACTTTCAATCGATATAAACGGAAAGAACGCGACTGTCAGCATGGAAGAAGGAGCTACAGGAACAATTTATGATAAAGCAGATACAATAGCAGTGGCAGGTGAAATTCATGCCAAATCTACAAGTATTTATCATCTTGTAAAAATAAACGGTAAATGGCTTATATCAGGTGAAACAATGCTGTCTGATGAATCTGCTTTATTATACGGGGATGCAAGATTTATGAATATTGAATTGCTTGCCCCAAATCAGGTGAGTTCGGGAGAAACTTATACAATATCCGTTACTGCGGATGCGGATGATAATACAGTGATTGTCGGCTCTTTAGAACATGACCCCGTTGTGTATCCGACACAAACACCTAATGCTCCGCTCAGAACAATGCCTAAAACAAATATTCTTGAAAGATATATTAAAGCAAATACTGATAACATAAACGAATATGCAGTTGCTTCTCTTGCTATATCAAAATCAAAATCTGATAATATCTACGGGACAAAGATTTATATGGCAGGAATTGCATGTATTATGAAAAGGGTTAATGTTGTTCCAAAGAATAATTTTGCAAAGCTAGAGGATGAAAAATAATGAGAGAATCAGTGGGTAAATACCTTTTTTTAATCGGGAGTTTTATATTTTGGATATTTTTGGCTCTGTTTTCGTCAAAACTTATTGTAGATAACGTAACCTCAGGTCATCATTATTCAAATGCGGTATTTAGTTTGACATATTTAAAAAACAGTGGTGCAGCATTTAGTCTTATGCAAAATGCAAGAGAATTTTTGATAATAATCGCTGTTGTTGCAACCACATTATTATGGGGATATGTACATCACAATAAAAGTATTCATTTAATTTCTGTATCTTTTATAGGACTTTTAACCGCAGGGATTATGGCAAATTGTCATGAAAGAATAGTCCTTGGCTATGTTCGTGATTATATTCATTTGAATTTTATTAATTTCCCTGTATTCAACGTAGCCGATGTATTTATTACCATTGGCGTAATAGCTCTTATTGCGATACTATTGATTTATAAAAGGTAATTAATGCTTCTTATTTCTGATGAAAACAATTTTAATACAAGGCTTGACGTATTTTTATCCCAGCTTTATGACGGGATTTCACGTTCAAAAATTCAATCTGCAATAAAAGAAGGCAGAGTAACGGTTAACGGAGAAATTAAAAAGCCGTCATATTTATTAAAAATTGAAGACAGAGTGGAATTTGAAAACTTAACTCCTGAAAAAATTATTGAACTCAAGGGTCAAGATATTCCGCTTGAAATTATTTGGGAAGATGAAAATATGGCAGTCATAAATAAACCGTCAGGAATGCTCACTCACCCCACTTTTCTTGAAACAACAGACACGTTAGTCAATGCCCTTTTATATAAATACGGCGATAATTTATCTGATACAAACGGGGAGTTTCGAAGGGGAATTGTTCATCGACTTGACCGCAATACATCAGGTCTTTTGATGATAGCAAAGAATAATAAAACACACGAATATCTTGCCAATATGATTAAAGACCATAATTTGACAAAAAAATATCACGCTGTATTAAAAGGTTTTTACCCTAACGAAAATGATATAATAACAGAACCAATCGGACGTAATAATGTTAATCCAAAAAAAATGGCAGTTCGCCCTGACGGGCGTCCGAGTCTTACGAAATTAAAAGTATTAGAGCATTTCGGCAACGAAGCTACTTATGTCGAACTTGAACTTGTGACAGGCAGAACACATCAAATAAGAGTTCATACAAGTTATAAAAAGCATCCGGTATATAATGATACTTTATATGGAGCAGGTGAAGGGAAAGTCAAAACTCAAGAACAAGTCTTGCAATCTTTTTACCTGAAATTTGCAAAACCGTTTTCGTCAGATATAATAGAATTGGAAATAGAACCTGATGAAAAGTTGTCAAAAGTTTTAAACTATTTCAGAAACAGAAATAAGTAGGTCGGCTTTACCAAGCCAACAATAAAATAGGTGAATTAACCAAGCCGACAGAAAATACAGGAGAGCATTAAATGAAAAAATTATTCTTTTTCTTAAGTATAGTAATAATTTGCGCAATTATGTATATTGTATTAATTAATACAACAGGAACATTAAGCATAAATATACTCAAAGGAAGTTCTTACACGTCCGACATAACTAAAGAATTGAGTATTCCTTTATTTACAATAATTGTTTTATGTTCCGGATTATTTTCAGGCGCAGGGGTTATATCATTATTTTTAGGAATACAACAGGATAAAGTAAAAGCGTACAAAAGAGAACTGGAAAAAACAAATGTATCATCAGATGCAAACGCTTCAAAAGTTGATGTTTTGGAAGCAAAAATTAAAACTTTAGAAAAGGCTTTTACATCGGTTGTAGATGAACGCACAAAACTTGAAGTTCAGATAAAAGAGCTCAATGCTGAAATTGATAATTTGAATAACAAATAGCTAAGGTGATTATTTGGTACTAATTCAAAACTTTTAAAATTTATTTGATTTGTATCTTAAAATTTTATTCCTCTAAAATTTTGAGATTTTTGTCGAGTTCATTTAAAATATTATCAGTTTTGTCTTTGTTTAATAATATGTTCTGAACGGCATTATTCACAAGGCTGTTGATTTCTTTTTGTTTTTTTTGAGTCTTAAATACAGGCTCCAGATTATTTAGCTGAATTGCACTTATAACTCTTGCTTTTGCCATTAAATCATTGCTATCATATTTTTTATAAAAATCATTATTCAAAGCCTCTTTGTTTACCGCAAGAACATTTGTCAATTTTGCAAGTTCAAGCTGGTTCTCATCATTGGTAAGAAACAGTGCAAATTTCAACGCTTTATCTTTATTTTTTGCCTTGAGCGGAATTACAAAATTCATCAGCGAAAAATCATTTTGACCTAAATCTCCTTTAATTTGAAAAGCGACATCTGTTTGCTTATATATCTCAGGAGCATTTTCTTTAATCATATTTAAAAAATTTGCCCCCGCACCAATTAGTGCAATATTTCCGGACATGTACTTTTCTAACGCTTCAGATAAGGTCATAGTTACCGTTTCTTTCGGAATTAAATCTTTTGAATACAAGTTTTTAAACAAAGTAAAAACATAAACTTTTTTGTTTTTGGGATATTTATTCAAAATTTTGAGCATTGTATCGTTTTCGGTAATATTTGGAAGCATAATGTATGCCTTTTTTTTGCGAATTGATGGTGCAAGCTGTGCAATTTCGTCATAAGTTTTTGGAACAACCGACAACAGCTTTTTATTATATATCGTAATCGCACTTGTTGCATACCACGGAATTGAGTACATTTTCCCATCTGTTTCAAGAGATTTTACAATTTGATCATTAAATTGTGCTAAATCAGCTTTTGATATTTCCTGCAGTGCACCCTTGTGCGCCAAAGTTGCACTGAAATCAGGATTAAGATTTACCAAATCGGGCGGATTGTCACTCAAAACAGATGCAAGCGTACGTTTTTCTCCTTCACTGAACGGAATATCAACCCATTTAATTTTTATATCAGGATTTTCTTGTTCAAAATCAGAAATAACACCATTAATATACGGAGCAAAATCGCTCATTTGCAGAGTCCAGAATATTACTTCATTATTTGGATGTTTTGGTTTGCAAATAAAAAATATTCCTGTTATCAGCACAAATACGACTGCACATATAATTGAAATGAACTTATTCACTTATTTACCTACTCACTTATTCACTTTTATAATATAATTATACTATGAATAACTTATTTACGGAACTTGAAAATCAGACACGACAAACTCCACTAGCCGAGATACTTCGCCCAAAAACCATTGAAGATTTTTTGGGGCAAAGTAACGTTATTTCGGACAAAAGTCCTTTATTGAATTTACTCAAAACAAACAGACTTTTTTCATTAATTTTTTGGGGAACCCCGGGATGCGGAAAAACTACTCTTGCAAGACTTATTGCGACTAAAACAAATGCAAATTTTATAGAAATTTCTGCGGTAACCTCAGGAGTAAAAGATATTAAAGATGCGGTAGAAAAGGCAAAAGAATGCCTGCGTGCCGGGCAAAAAACAATTTTATTTATTGATGAAATCCATCGTTATTCAAAAACTCAACAGGATGCTCTTTTGCCGCATTTAGAAAACGGGACATTATTTTTAATAGGTTCGACAACCGAAAATCCATCTTTTCAAGTTGTTCCTGCACTGTTGTCAAGAGTTCAGGTGATAAGGCTCAATTCAATTGATGATAAAAGCATGGCAAGCATTATAAAGCGAGGATTCCAGTATCTTGCAAAAAATTATTCTCAAATGGATTGTGAAAGCGGAGTTTTGGATTTTATTATAAATCTTGCAAGAGGGGATGCAAGATATGCCTTGAATATCGTTGAGAATGCCTATTTTGCAAGCGATTTAAAAGACGGTAAAAGGTTTTTATCGGTTCGGACAATTGAGGAAATTTGCCAGCAAAGGAATACACGATATTCTCAACAGGAGCATTATGATTGTGCTTCGGCATTCCAAAAAAGTTTAAGAGGAAGTGACCCTGATGCGGCTGTATATTATTTAGCAAAGATGATAACAGCAGGAGAGGACCCAAGATTTATCGCTCGGCGCTTGATTGTTTGCGCCTCGGAAGATGTCGGGAATGCCGACCCCAATGCATTAAATGTCGCGGTTAATGCTTATAAAGCAGTAGAATTACTGGGATTGCCCGAAGGCAGAATTCCGCTTGCACAGGCGGTGATTTATGTCGCCAGAGCACCAAAATCCAATGAAACTATCATGGCTATTGATAATGCATTGAGTGACATCGCAAGCGGTAAAGATTATCCGCCGCCGATGCATTTAAGGGATGCACACTATAAAGATGCAAAAAACTATGGTTTTGGGGTTGGTTATGTATATACTCATAGCGCACCGGATTTAGAGCAGCAGTTTATGCCCGATGAACTTGTCGGAAAGAAATATACAAAATAATTTAATTTTTCAAAATTACAACAACAATTTCACCCGGTTGTAAATTTGCATGGATTAACCCGCACTTGACAGTTGGCACCTGAGATACTTTTATCGGCAGCAATGAACTTTTTTTATTAAATTTTGGAATTTTTATAATTGCTTTTTCATTTTCTTCAAAATTTAAATTCCCGTATACCAAAACTCGCTTATTTAAGTTTCCGACAGTATACGCAAAAATCTTTGAATTTTTCACTTTTAACGGAGTAAAATTCCCTTCATTCAAAATAGGGATAAGACTTTTTTTGACATCATTTCCGAGGACAAAATCATTTTTTAAATATGTATTAGTTCCTTCAGGTTTTCTTGATAAATTGAAAATATCAATTTTGCCTCTGTGTGTAAAATAAATATCATCATCGGTATTTGTATTAGGCGCCGTTTTATTACCCATAAGATATTTGTAATCATCTCCTGTTTGAAATCCGTCAACAAAATATGAATTAATCGGTAATGTTGCACTCAGCCAAATTATCATATCACTAAATGCCGTACCTTTTATAAGTATCGGGCTGACTTCGTCATGAGTCGTAAAGCTTCCTATGACACTTTTTTTAGGAGTAAATCTTTTTAAATCATTTAGGGTGAACGTTATTTGATTATACAAATCTTTTGCATTTTTCCAATCCTTAATGTTAAAAAATGAACCGTAATATCCGTCAAAACCGGCTTCCAATAATTTGTCATAAGGAGTAAAAACAGAATATTCGGAAATTGCATCATGCCAGGAATCAGAAACTTCTGCAAGCCACATAAATTCAGGGTCTTTGTTCCTCGAATACGCAATCAATTCCTTCCAAAAAGTCATAGTTTTACAATGAGCCACATCCGCTCTTATACCATCAACGCCGAGATTTATCATATATTTTACAAAATCTTTGTAAAGACTATACACATTTGTGTCAATTTTTTCTTCAGTCCCTGTTGCAAGTAGCCTTACATCAGTCCAATCAGAAGGCAAAACAGGCTCCCCTGATGAATTGGTTACAAACAAATCCGGTCTTTGTAAAAACAAATCATAACTACCGCATGCCGGAATATCAACAATTACTCTTATTCCTCTTTTGTGAGCTTCGTTTATAAAATTTTTCGCCTGATCTTCAAAAGATAATTCAGAATTTTTATCATATAAATCAGTATTTAAGGACTTAAAATCAGCTGCAGCATAAAGGCTTCCTGCCGTACCGAGCGCTTTTAATTTTCCTGTCGGAGTAACAGGTAAAATGTGTAATGTATTTATTCCGAGATTTTTTATTTCATCAAGTCTTTCAACCGCATTAACAAATGTACCCCGCCTTTCACCAAGCTCCTCCTGTATAAATCCGTCACCATCATTGTCTTGAGAATTGAACGAACGCATATTCACTTCCATAATAATTGTTTCATTATTAAGGAATTTTGTGCGCAAATCATTTTTCCATTCGCTTTGTGCAAAAACAGAGCAGGGAACAGATAACATTAAAAGAGTAATTATAAGTTTTTTCATTTAAAAAGCCTTCTATTTTTCTATAGGTAAAAGCAATTCCTGATCAATACTGATGTGATCAAGATTTTTTAAATTGTTTGCTTTCATAATGGCTTCAGCTCTTTCCGGAGTATAAGAACCATAGTTGCGGATAATAATTGCTTCTACGGTATCACCGTCTTTAATAATGTATTTTTTTGCTTTAAAAGGTGCTTTTGCTTCATCAGTTGTTTCTTTTTTGGAATTTTTTGCTTTCTCTTTTTTTGTGAATTTTTCCGGTTTCACTGTTTCAGTAACTTCTTCACTCAACAATATCGGGGAATCAATTTCATCTGCCGGAATTTTTTGGTCACTTTCCATATTCACGGTATCATCAATGTTTGTCTCTATTTTTGAGGTTTCAACTTGAGAATCAGGTGCAAATTTATTTTTTAAAGCTGCATTATCCGAATTCGCAACAAACATTCCAAACAAACTTATTGCAACAGCAGTAGTAATTACTCCCAAAATAAAACCGCCTAACACATGCATAAATGTGGAATTCGTACTAAATTGTGCGGATTTGAAAGATTGCCACAACAAATCAATCTCTTTTGACTTATTATCGGCACCGTTTTTATCTGTTTCTCTGTAATACTCACTCGGAGCATTATATGAATCTGCTTCCGCTTTTGGGGCATATTCCGTCGGAGTTTCATTTGCCAAATTTTCTATTATATCCATCGATTCTTTTGAAAGACCTGATCTTCTTACTGTTGAACTTTTCATTTAATACCTCACTAGTGTATTTGTACCTTTGAGTATATCCTATCATATACATAGCCATTATTCAAGTTTGTAAATTTTAATATTTACTCTATATATATGACAAAATATCTGCGTTTCTCATTTATAATATCGGAATGGAAGAAGCGAAAATTCAAAAAAGATACATTAATCATATAAACAATCTTATTGAACAAATGAGTGCCTTGTTTCCCGAAGACATAAACCAACTTCAAAAGGATTATCTTGTAAATAATATTAAAAAATCTTCGCTCCTTTTGGCTCGCTCTTTGCAAGAAGATCCGGCTTTCAAGAATTTGAGTTTTGAAAAACAATGTGTATATATTCAAATTATGGCAGAATGGTCATTCCATAAAGAAATTGATTTGTTCCGCTCGGGAATACCACCGAAATATTGGCGTATCGTCATGCAAAAAATATGGTATACAACATGGGAAGTTATGTATGCATGTGTACAGAATAAAGCGCCTGATAATGTTGTTTTAAGCGTCGTTGAACGCTATGTAAACAGGACATATAAAGATGCTGTTGAGGATTTAAAAAATTCAAACATCATTACGCAAGAAACTGAAGAAAAGGCAAAAGGGCAATCAAATATCGAAAAAATGGCGAAAGAATATCTGAAAGAACGCCAAGCAGAAAAAATAAAATACTATATAAAAATGTGTTTTATTCTTGCAATTATCGGAGTTTTAATAACTGCACTTGTTTTGAAATTTAAAATTCATGGAGTTATAGGTATTTTAATAGTTTTGGCAGGCTATGTATTTTTCTCGGGAGAAAGGCACTACTGATGATTGATAAAGAAAGAATGGATAAATTTTATCAGTTTATTCGCGTGATTATGGAGCGGATAAATGCCCATTTCGAAGATCAGAAAGAATATATTCATTGCAAAGAAGGGTGTTCTCTTTGTTGTGAAAAAGGAGAGTATCCATGCTCCGAGCTTGAATTTGAATTTTTAAAAATAGGTTTTATGGGCTTAGATAAGGCTACACAACAGCAAATAGTGGATAATACCATTCAGATAAAAGCGGAAAAAGATAAGTGCTCCGACAAAATATTTATGCACAAATGTCCGTTTCTTATAAATCACAGATGCAGTGTATACCCATACAGAATGATAATCTGCCGCACTTTCGGACTTTCATATTACGATAAAGATGAATACGAAAAAAGAAATGTTTTGAAAGTCCCGTTTTGTATTGAGAAAGGACTTAACTATAGCGAAGTCTATGATCAGGAAAGCAAAAGTTTTTCAACCGAATTATTTAAAAAAACAGGTTATAAAAAAGAACCACTGACATACAACTTGGGAGTAGAAATGTTGGTAAAAAAATTTGGGAAAGAAATTATGAATCTGGACTTTGGGGAATTCAAACGCTTAATTGAATGGTTATAAGGGCTTCGCATATCATTTCCCTTATGGCATTACGGATAATTCCGTATGCCAATAATCAGACTGTAATAAACCGGTTATTTAATCGTTTGAATAAGAGCATTAATAACGTCAGTATCCCATTTTTTGCCGGCTTCATCTTTCATAATTGAAAGTGCTTTATCAGATTCCATAGCCTTGCGGTATGGTCTGTCTGATGTCATTGCGCAATATGCATCCGATACGGCAATAATTCTTGAACCCAACGGAATTGATTGACCTTTTAAACCTTCAGGAGTACCGCTTCCGTCAACTCGTTCGGTTTGATAAGTAATATACGGTACAACTTCCGATAAGAAATTTATATTCATCAGCAGATTTACACCGATATTTGTGTGATTTTTAATTTTATTCAATTCTTCTGCTGATAATTTTCCGTTCGTGGCGAAAAGTTTTTCGGGTAAAGTAATTTTACCGATATTTTGCAGTAATGCCGCATAATATATCAAATCAGTTGTTTTTTCATTTAAGCCCAATTTTGAACAAATATTTCTGGACAATTTTGCGCTATTGCGAGAATGTGCAACCGTATATTGCCCTTTTCTGTCAACCGCAGTTGCCAATGCCTCTACAAAACCTTGCTGATAATCGCACAAATCTCCTATTAAAGCCGTCAAATCCCCTCTTAATTTTTTTAATTCAAATTCAGAGGAGTCAGAATTGCCAATTTCTTTGTTTGTTTGATCAATAACTCTTTGGAGTGTTATTGTTGTCCCGAGCAAGTTTGCAATATTCAACACAACATCCAAAAAATCATCCGTTAACTTTGTTTCCGATTTAATCTCAATCGCACCGATTGGAGTAATTGAATTTCTTATAGGAATGCAGATAAATCCGGCATTTTCAATTGTTTCATTATGAATAAGTTCTTGAGAATTAAATCTGAATTCTGATTCGTCACTTCCGGAATTACCCGTAAGAATGTATTTGCCCTCTTTTTCAAAGAAAATTCTGCAATTCTCAACTTCCAACATTTGTACAATGGATTTCGCAATTGAGGTATAAATTGCGACTTCTTCTTTGTTATCAAAATCCAAAACACAAAGAGTATTTTTGGATGAATATAAATCAATCAACTCTTTTAATTGGTTTATAAGTCGTTCTTTTTTGTTTGATTTTATACTGATTTTTTTGGCCAAATCCTCTGAAATAAGATTTTCACTCAAAAAATCTCCCAAATTTAATGCAAATATTTCTTCAATAGGATCCGCATCAATCATAAAATCTGATTGTCCGTATATTGAAACCCCTGACTTTTTTTTCTCTTCTTTACTCATAATATTTCCTTATAAAAGTTTGGATTTATTCATCCGATGTAGTCATGAACCTTCTGTAAATAATTACGGCAATGAAATAAAAAAACTTTAATATTTTTTCAAAAATCCTCCAAATGGAGGATAAAAGTTAAATAGATAAAATATCTTTTTTTATTTGATTTTTTAAATCGTCAATGCTTGTAAATTTTTTTTCGCAACGAATAAATTTCTCAAAACATATTTTAATTTTTTCACCGTAAATATCTTTGTTAAATCCGTTCAAAATGTGGGTTTCCAAAGTTTTTACATTAGTTTTGTTTACGGTTGGCTTTGTCCCAAAATTTGCAACACCTTTGAAGTATTGAGAGTTTTCTAACTCGACGGTAACAGCATAAACACCGTTTGGTATTTCTACAATATCTTGAGGGTAACATATATTTGCAGTCGGGAAATTGATTGTTCTGCCGATTTTATTACCTTCAACAACAATCCCACTTACACAAAATTCTCTGCCGAGCATTGAATTGGCATTTTTAATATCCCCCTGCTCTATATATCCGCGAATAGCCGAACTGCTTATTAAATTACCATTCAATTTTTGAGAATTTAGCATTTCAAATTTGTAGCCGAATTTATATTGATATTTTGCTAAAAAATCGCAATTTCCTTCTCTATTTAACCCAAAATGATGATTGAATCCGGTAAAAATAGCTTTAGGAGTAAAATATTTTATCAAAATATTTTCTAAATATTCATAAGATGTCATGCCGGAAATTTCATTAAAATCAAGTTCTATGAGGTAATCTATTCCTAAACTTTCAATTATTTTATAGCTTTCAGCCCTTGAAGATATATATTTCGGCTCAATATGTTTTAAAAAACAATATGGCTGCTGCTTAAGCGTAATTACGGCGGATTTTAAACTGTTTTGTTTTGAAAAATCAACGTTTTTTTGAATTAATTTTTGATGAGCGATATGTACGCCGTCAAAAAAACCAAGCGCCAGCGATAAATTTGGGATACAACATAAATTACTGATAATTTGCATAAATAGATTGTAACATGAACTAATTAAATAATATCCCGACAATTGCAGCGGACATGTAGCCGGTTAAAGTACCGCAAATTAATGCTCTTATACCTAATCTTGCCAAATTTTTTCTCTGGTTGGGCGCCAGTTCCCCAATTCCGCCTAACTGAATTGCAACAGAACCAAAATTCGCAAAATTACATAATGCAAAACTCGCAATTAAAAATGCCTTGTCAGACAAGTCCTTAATGTTTACCAAATCAAAGAAAGCAACCATTTCATTTAATACAAGTTTTGTTCCCATAACTCCGCCGACTGCTGTAGATTCCTTGAGCGGAACTCCGATTAAAAATGCAAAAATTGCAAAAATTTTACCCAAAATATATTTTAATGACAAATGACTTAGCGCATAAAAGCCTACAACTCCTTTATGGAGATGCAAAAGCTTTACACACATAGCCCCGAACAAACCTAAAAACCAATCAATCATCGCAACAAGAGCTACAAGCGCCAAAATCATTGCAACGACATTCAATGCAACTTTCATACCTTCAGAAGCCCCTGAAGATATTGCGTCAAATAAATTTGTATAAGGTTTTTTACGTTTGTTATACTGTATTACAAAATTCTCGCTTGTTTCAGGTATTTTAGTTTCGGGATAAATAATTTTAGAAATCACAAAAGCTCCCGGGACAGCCATAATAGAAGATGCCAATGCATAAGTAGCCGGAATACCCATTGCAATGTATATCGGCATTGTCGCACCGGAAATACAAGCCATACTTCCTGCCATTGATGCAAGTAATTCAGAGCGTGTAAGTTTTTCAAGATACGGTCTAATCATTATTTGGGCCGAAATTTGTCCCACAAAAGCGCTTGCAACATTTGACAATGCTTCTGCACCGCTCACACTCATAAGCTTATTCATTCCCTTACCAAGTATCGGAATTATTCTTTGTATAACTCCGTAATAATAAAGTATATTTACAAGAATCATCATAAATATCAGAGATGCAACAAGCTGCAATGCAAATATATTCGCATCCGTTCCCCATACAAGTACAAGCTTTGCCTTATGCATTAAAGGCCCGAATACAAAACTTCCTCCATCGATTGCAAAATCAAGAATTTTTGTTATAAATTTGCCCAATCCCAAAAATAATTTTTGTCCGAGAGGGACCTTAAAAATAAATATTGCAAATAATATTTGTAAAACAAACCCGACTCCGACTGTTTTATAATTAATAGCCTTTTTATTATTTGACATTAAAAAAGCTATTCCCAAAATAGCTAATATTCCCAGTAATCCAATCAATCTGTCCATTTATTAATAATTCCTCTTTGATGATATAAATTTTACCATGAATAAATAAAATTTTAAAAATAATATGTTTACTAATCGAAAAAAATAGTGTAAAATTAGTTTATATTATAAAGAGGGTAAAATGAAGGTTATTTTATTTAACGGAAGCAGTAATCATAACGGATGCACACATACTGCGTTATCGGAAATCGAGAAAGTTCTTAATGACAATAATATTGAAACCGAAATAATAAATGTCGGTAATCAGCCGATAGCCGATTGCACCGGTTGTCAATATTGTCGAAATGCAGGGAACGGGAAATGCGTTTTGAATAATGATTTGGTAAATCGCTGTATAGATAAATGTGCCAAAGCAGACGGGTTTATTTTCGGTTCTCCGGTATATTATGCCCACCCGTCAGGCAGATTGCTATCATTTATGGACAGATTGTTTTATGCAGGCGGAGCAAAACTTGCTTATAAACCTGCTGCGGCTGTTGTCAGTGCAAGACGTGCGGGAACTACTGCCGCACTTGACCCTATAATAAAACATTTTACAATTAACAATATGCCTGTTGTCCCGTCGAATTACTGGAATATGGTTCATGGCAGGCTGAACTCACCTGATGAAGTTATGCAGGATGAAGAAGGAATTCAGACAATGCATGTATTGGCTTCAAATATGGTATGGTTATTAAATTGCATTGAAGCAGGCAAGAAATCGGGATTTGTACCTGAAAAAATAAAGAAAATACATACAAATTTTGTAAAATAAAGGAGAAATTATGGATATTAAAAAAACAATTATTACCGCTGCAGGTGTTATAGCATTTTTGCTGCTTGTATTTCTTGGTTATTTTTGGTATATGAACAAAACTTATAAACCGGGGATAGAAAACCTTTCAAAAGAAAATATAGGAATCTTTTATTGTTCATACAATAATGACGGAGTCTCCTCCATTGTAGATACCATAACCCAAAAACTGAAAGCGGATAAAATCGAAATTAAACCGGCTGTGCCGTATCCTACAGATGAAAATGCATTTATGACCAGAATAAAGAAAGAAAATGAGGATGTTTCAAAGGTTGTTTTAAATAATAACATTATTGACATAAGAAAATATAAACTGATAATACTCGGAACCCCAATTTTGGATAATCATCCGTGCCCTGTTATGCAAAAATTTGTTATAACAAATGAAGACAGATTTGATAAAAAACCTGTGTCAATGCTGATTTTATATAAAGACAATCAAATTCCAAAAGATACAGCCGAATTTTTCAGATACAAGTTATATCATTCAATATGGAAACCTTCATTTGTAACGACTGTAAAAGAGAAAAATCAATTAGATTATGAAATTGATTTGTGGTTCAATTTGATGGAATTCAAAAGAGAAGAACTCAGATAATATAAAAATATCAATATTGACAAAAGACATCCCGAATTTGGGATGTCTTTTTATTGACAATTTCATTTTTGTGTTTTATTAAAATTGTATGATTAAAGAAACTAAAGACGGGATTTTAGCAACAATAAAAATATCCCCAAATGCAAAATCAAATGAGATAATAAAAACAGAAAATGAAGTAAAGATTAAAATAACCGCTCAACCGATTGACGGGAAGGCGAACAAGGGATTGATAGAATTTTTGTCTAAGTATTTTAAAATCCCAAAAACATCCATAAAAATAGTAAAAGGCGAAACATCAAGAGAAAAAACTCTTTTATTCACCACATCTGACAATGATAAAATTAATTTGCTTAAAAAAACTTTATAAAAAAAGGATTTACTAGCAAATTTATTTTTTAGGAGTTTTTGACATATCATTACAAGAAAAGAAAGGCTATAACATGATACCTGCAATACAACCAATTAAACAACAAGCGTACACAAATAAAGGGAATGAATATACCGAGTCAAATTTCGGTAAATTCGCTGCCGGAACAGCTGTTGCAGCTACCGGAGCTGTATATGGAACTAAAAAAGCTGTTGAAGGAGCAAAAACTATATATAATAAAGCCAAGATTGTAAAAGCGAATTTTTTACCTAAATCAGGCAAAAAAATAACTGTTCAGTTTGGTCAAAACGGAGCTTCAATTATCGTTGAACATTCAAAAACTGCAAAAGAAATATTTAAGAATTTTGCATCTGCCGCTGCAAATAAATTAAAAAATATTAAAAATAGTGCAGTCAAAACCTCGCAAGATTTATGGTCAAAAATTTTAAAATTCCCAAAAGCTGCAAAAGAAAAAATTACGACAGATAATATCAAGAACACTTTCTCATCGGCAGTTGCTTTTGTTAAAGCAAAGGCTAAAAAAATCAATATGGAAAATATGAAAAAAATTCCAAGCGCTATTGCGGAATTTGCTAAAAAGCCTATTGCACAGAAAGCCGCAAAAATAGCCGTGATATCAGCAGGAGTAGTTGCTGCAGGTTTTTTGGCTGATTTTATCATAAATAAAATCAACGCGCACAAAGCTGATAAAAATGCATAAACTTTACATTTTAAATAATTTATGCATATAATAGGAACAAGGAAAATTTAAACATGCAAAATATAATTTTACAAAAACATCATCATATTCATCATATCAACCCGTAGAGGCTGAGAATTGTGATGTGCTTGTAAAATATAATCAATTCTATATACAACCTCTTCGGGATTATCAAGCCTAGAGAGGTTGTTTTTTACCCTCATGTAAAATTAAAGGGATAATACATTAAATAGAATTGAGGAAAATAAATGATAACAAATATAATATCGGCAATAGGGAATAACAGAAGTGTTTACCCATTAATATTAAGAGATTGCGGAATCGAGGTTCCGTCAAAAATTTATATTACCCGCAAGGAAAATCTGAAAGAATCAAAGACAAAAGCCAACGATGCAACAAGAGAAAAGTTTATAGATGAATATGTGACATCAGCATTATGGCTTGGCGGGATTCCTTTTGTAGAAAAAATTTATAATAAATTTATTAAAAAAAATGGCTTTAATCCGAATACGGATATAAAATTATTTAAAGAAGAAGAATTTCAGGGAATAAAATATAATATTAACAAATTTAAAAATTTAGCCGCGGATGAAATTAAAGATTTGGAAAAATTTAAAAATAATCGTCGGACAATAGAAAAATTAACGGCAGGTAAATTCGCGGCAGCAACATTAATTCCGATTGCGCTTATGGGCTTTGTTTTGCCTAAACTGAATTTTGCACTGACAAAAAAAATCAAAGATAAAAGAAAAATCAATGACATAGACAAACTGCCCAAACCAATCATGAAAGAATTTACATCAAATAAAAATGTAAGTTTTACCGGAAATTGGATAAGTACAATTGCAAATCTAAAAACTGTCGATAAGATGGCTGTTACAGACGGGGGTTTAACAGTAGGCAGAGTAACAACATCAAGAAACAAAGACGAAGCATGTGTAAATGCATTCAGAATGATAGGTTCCATGATTTTGAATTTTGTCACTCCGATTTATATTGCCAAATTTCTTGATAATAGCGCAAATAAAATCTTTGGCTTGAATGTCAATCTCGACCCGTTAATTATCGGAGATAAAAATCTCATCAAAGCAATCAAAGAAAATAGTATTGAATTGCCGAAATCGAGCAACGAAAAAGATTTATTTGAATTTATAGACTCTAAACCCAAAAGTCTTTTTTCACAAATGGCATGCAAACAGGGAAAAGTTGTATATCTGAAAAACGGTATAAGAGATCCGAGAAAATACGTTGATACCAAAGATTTAGGCAATTTCAGAAATCAATTTGAGAACTTTATTAAAGCAGCTCAGAAATCTTCCGATATTACAAAATTTGTAAAAAAAGCAAAATTTGTAAAAGGAATAAATATTATATCAAATGTACTGATAAGCAGTGCATTGCTTGCTGTTGCACTGCCCAAACTTCAGTACGGATTTAATAAACTCCTCACAGGCTCATATTCGGACCCCGGATTGAGATAGCTTTAAATATTCATCCTTGTATTTATTTCTTAAATATAATTTGGTCACCGTCAAGGTCAATTTGTATATTATCACCTTTGACGAATTCCTGAGCCAATATCTTTTTAGAAAGAGGATTTTCAATTAGCTGTCGGATTACTCGTTTTAACGGTCTTGCACCGTATACAGGGTTGAAGCCCTGAGTTGCAAGAAATTCTTTAGCATCTTCAGATATTTCAAAGGTCAGTTCCTGATCTTTAAGCAACTTTCTAAGATAGTCCATCTGAATATCAACGATTTTACTCAATTGCTGTAAATTCAATGCTTTGAAGAATATTGTTTCATCAATCCTGTTTAAAAATTCAGGTTTAAATCTCTGTCTTAGAACTTCTAACACCTGTTCTTTTGTATCATTAAATTTTTCAGGAGAAACCATTGAATTTAGTGTATTTTCCAAAATTATATCACTGCCGATATTACTTGTCATAATTATCAGGGTATTTTTGAAATCAATCGTTCTACCTTTAGAATCGGTCAATCTCCCGTCATCAAATATTTGAAGCATGATATTGAAAACATCTGGGTGTGCTTTTTCAATTTCATCAAAAAGTACGACAGAATACGGTTTGCGTCTTACTGCCTCCGTTAGCTGTCCGCCTTCTTCATAGCCTACATACCCCGGAGGAGCTCCGACCAAACGTGCAACATTGTGTTTTTCCATATACTCAGACATATCAATACGTATTAGAGCATCCTCATCATTAAACATAAATTCAGCTAATGATTTTGCCAATTCGGTCTTGCCAACACCGGTCGGACCAAGGAATAAGAAAGTCCCAATAGGTCGTTTAGGGTCTTTCAAGCCTGATCTTGCACGACGAATTGCATCAGAAACAGTATCCACCGCTTCATCCTGACCTATAAGACGCTTGTGCAAAACATCTTCCATGTGAAGGAGTTTCTCCATTTCTGATTCCACAAGTTTAGTAACCGGAATGCCTGTCCACTTTGAAACAACTTCGTCAATATCAGAAGCTTCAACTTCCTCTTTGAGCAGCTTATTTTCAAC
>CACXFH010000052.1 GCA_902766975.1 uncultured bacterium
CCCCTTGTCCCGCCGGTTAATATACCTGAGCCGATATTTTCTGAAATCTTACGTCCTAATTGTTTTTTAAGTATTTGCTTTCCTATTTCTCCGCCTAATTTCCCGACCCCGCCAAAAGGTAGCGCAACGCTGCCTATTTCTAATGCGGCTCCAATATATTGCTTAGCTAGGTAGTTATTTAATTCTTTGTCTATTTCTGCTCGATAATTATCATAATATTGATTTATGATTTGAACTTTTTGTTCTTTTGTTAAAGTTTTATCTTTTAAAATATTTTCTAATTCATTTGCCATAGCTTTCTCCTTTTTTATTTTGTTTTTTCGGTGAAACTAAAGTAAATTTGATTTGTAAGTATAAATCGGGTAAATGAGTGGTTTATACTATTATACCATTTTGGGCTTGTTTTCTCCAAGCATAAAATTATATAGATTTACCCCCTTAACATTTTTCGGTTTATGGTTTATTATTAATATATAGAGCAATCAAAAGGTGAATTATGAAATCAGTCAAAGAAATATCTACCGAAACAAAAATTTTAAACCGATTAAGAAATAATCCCGTGTGTCTTGAATTGGTTAATTATTTGTTTAATGATGCAGAATTGCAAGAGATGCAAGAGTATGCAAATAATGTTTCGATAAGGCGCCTTGGGTATAACGATCACGGACCTGTTCATATGCGTCAGGTTGTCGGGAATGCGATTAAAATGCTCAATATTTTACATGATTTTGGTATAAAAACGTCCTTAGAGGAAGAAGAAATAGGAACATTTGAGGATAGTATGTGTGCTGTTATTATGGCAGGTTTAATGCATGATTTGGGAATGTCAATCAGCAGGCAGGGGCACGAAAAAATGTCGGCACTTCTCGCTCAGCCTATTATTGACAGAACATTGATGCACATGTTTCCGAATGATTTGCACAGACGTGTCATAATCAGAGCTATGACAACAGAAGCTATCGTAGGTCACATGTCCTCACATAAAATTCATTCAACGGAAGCCGGAATTATACTGATTGCTGACGGTTGCGATATGACAAAAGGCAGAGCAAGAATTCCTCTATCCATAAATACCGCCCCGAAAGTAGGTGATATTCATAAATATAGCGCTAATGCAATTAAATGGATTGGAATTCACCACGGAGAAAGAAAACCGATTAAAATTGATATAGAAATGATTTCGGAAGTCGGATTTTTCCAAATTGAAGAAGTATTATTATCAAAAATAGATGCAAGTCCCGCTAAAAAATATGTCGAACTCTATGCAGGTGTCGAAGGCGAAGCAAGAAAATGCTATTTGTAATTTCTATTTCTTTGAAAATTTAGTATTAAATTCATGTTTATTCATCTGCATAAATCGTTCAATTATTTTTTTTAATGTACTGCGATGAAAAATTACGACTTTGCCTTTTCCGTCATTTTTATTAGCAATCAGATAGTGTTCCCAATGTCCGTTTTCCAATTTTTTTTCATAGTCAATTGTGTATTCGTCATGACCGAATTTTGAATATTCTTCAACTTTTTTATTGAATTGCCAAATGAGCTTCTTTTTATTCGGGACATTATTGTAATTATAATTGTTTTGTGCAACCCTTATAAAATTTGATGCAACATTAGCTCCAAAAGATGTGTTGCTGTTTTCAATCTTATTTATTTGCATATTTATTCCTCTATATTTCCTATTTTACGGCATAAATTTTTTATTGCATCATTAACGGAATCCAAAATAGATGGTTTTAACGTTTCGTCAATATAAATATACCCCGTTTTGAATGTGCTTCTGCCTGTTGGGGGGAATATTTTTTGCAGGAATTTTAGATTATCTTTATTTAGCGGTTTTACATCAATATCTATTGCACTAAAATCAGGGACATCTGAGTAAACTGAAGTTAATCTTATATTATATTTTTCTCCAAGCTTTTTCAATTCCTTAAAATCATTTTTTATATATTGCCTGTCAAAAACAGTAACATTATTGAAATTTAAAGCTTTAAAACTTTGATTTCTATTAATTCTTTTTATTTCCATGATTACCCCCTTTTTATATATATTAAAATCAATAAAAATAAAATTTGCTATTATAATAAATTGACTAAAATTTCTTAAAATGATATATTGAGTCTATGGAAACATTGGACTTGACATCATTTAAAAATGTTATAAACAGTTTAAATTCTATCGTAGTAAGATTTGAAAGAGAAAAAGATATTGATTTTATAAAAGAAACATTAAAAAGACATATTCAAAATCCTGAAGCAAAATTCTATATTTTCGGTTCCCGTGCAAATGGTAAATACAGTCAATATTCAGATGTTGATATTGCCATAGATTGTCCTGATATGACATTTGATAAAAAATTGAGGTTGGAATCAGATTTTGAAAATTCAACTTTCCCTTATGAAGTTGACATCGTTGATTTAAACGATATAAAAGATAATTTTAAAAACTTGATTAAAAATTCACTCAAAGAATTGGAAATAAATGCTGATTGATAAAGAAAAGATAATTAAATGCCTTGAAAATGGCGGAGTCATTACTTATGTCACTGATACCGTCTGGGGTTTGGGGTGTCTGCCCGATAATGAACAAGCCGTTAAAAAAATTTATGAAATAAAAAAACGTGAAGCTCAAAAACCCCTTATTTTAATGTCAAATGAAATTTATAATCTGTTGGATTATGTAAAACCAATCCCAAAAATCGGACAAATTTTGATAAAAAAATATTTTCCCGGAGCATTGACAATTGTAACCGATAAAAGCGACAAAACCCCCGATTACATAACCTCAAATATGCCGACTGTCGGTATAAGGGTTCCTGATAACGAAATTTTTAGGCAAATTTGTGAAATTATACCCAATCACGTACTTGCAACAACAAGTGCAAACCTTTCGCACCAGCCATCTGCTAAAACCTACGAACAGGCGCTTGAAAATATGACAGGGCTTGCAGATATAATTATTCCCGATTACGGATTCGGCGCTAAAGGTCTGGAATCTACAGTTGTCGGTGTAATGAACAACGAACTGCGAATATTCAGACAAGGTGAAATTGTTTTGGATGATACACTAATTAAGTGAAATTTCAAAATTCCCGTTATAGAATTTTATGGTTAAACGCAAGGTTTCACCTTTATAGCCCTCAGGCGGGGCGCTAAAACTTGTTGTGGTATTCAATGCATTGAATGCCACATCATTAAGCGTAATATTTGATGATTGCTTTGTAAATGCTTTTGAGGTTAATCTGCCGTTTGAATTTATTTTAAATGACAAACTGCATTCCCCATCCCCAATAACCCTTGTGAAATCGATTTTTCTGCCTATAGTATTTCGCAAACTTGATTTATAAGAATTAAGTTCTTGTCTTAATTGCGCTTGCGATTTTGCAGGGGGAGTTTGTACTGTTTGAGTCTGAGTACTCGGTGTGTGTGTTGTTGCAATCTGAGATGTACTTCTATGTATTTTTGGAATTTGCGATGTCGTTTGCGCAGTTGTTGTTTGTGTTGGCAGCGGTGCAGAATTTGTTGTTGAATATGTAGTGTTTGATGAAGTCTGAGTTTTAGCAACTGTCTGAGTTTTGGTAGTTGGAGTTTGCTGCGTAGGCTGATTATTATATTGAGTCCTGATTTTATTTGTTAAATCCTCAAAAGTCATACCTGTACCTTGAGATGCCTTTTGTGTTGCTGCTTTTGTAGAAGTAGTTTTTTTAGGGGAGACGGCTGAGGAAGTTATAGGTTTTGTCTTTATTTGTGTTTTTTGATTTTGGGAAGTTTTTGGTGCTGTTTTGGTAATGGTTACAGCGGGCGGGATTATTTTTTTAGGGGGCTCTTGGGGTATAATTTGCTGAACAAATTTATCTAAAATATTTTCTTCTTTTTGTTCAGTAGGAATCTTCTCTTTTTGTGCAATTTTAACAGGAGTGTTATCCCAATATGAATCAATGGAAGGTATTTCAATTTTCTCTTGTATTTCTTTTGAAATTTCTTCTACGGATTTGTCTTTTTTAGGATTACCGATTACAAAAAGGACAAGCAGCGACAGAATTAAGCATAAGATAAATACAGCAAGCCCAACGGGAGACGAAGTTCTTTTTCTGAAATTTCTGTGTCTTTGAACTGTAGCTTCATCTGTTTCAAAATCTTCTTCTATTTCTCTTGGTTCATCGGTTTCAATTTCAATATCCAATTCATCATTATTTTCTTCTTCGGTATTTATAAAAATATCGTTTCCACAATCACAATATTTTGGTTTTTCTTTATATTCATTTCCGCATTCGCTGCATATATACATTATATGTTTTTCCTATTTTCTAATTTTTTCTATATCGTGATAATCATCAGGAGTGGAAAGTTTTGAGCTGCTTGAAATTTTCCATGCCCCCGATACTTCTGTCGATGTTCTGTTTGAACCGGTTGGAAAATTTAATATTGCGCGTCCTTGGTAACTTCTTATAACCGGTGCGATGAATTGTATTGCATAAGGTGTATACCCCGGAGTTGTTGATGAAGTTTGAACATTTGAAATTTTTCCATATTTATCGACCGTAAATTTATATTTAAATATTATGCCGTTTGGCATTGTCGGAAGTTTTGAATCTTTCATAATTTGATTATTCAAATTTGAACGCCATTTGTTCCACGCAATTTCTTCCTGTGCGGCAGTCAGAACAACGGGTTTTGTTTCTGTTTTTGCTGCAATTGGCGCAGAATTTTGTGTTGTATTTGAAGAAACACGAATAGGAGGTTTTATTTCATGTTGTGGTTGAGTTTGGTGGCTTTGTATCGGTTTTGGTTTTGTTGTCGAAATAGGAGAGTTTTCTGCCTGAGTATGTGTTGTTTTGGGGGAAATAACATTGTTTTGAGCCGGAGTATTAATTATTTTTTGATTATTATTTACGATTTTATTCAAATCAATTTTTGGTGCTTGCTGAGTTGTGACAACGGATTTATTTGTTGTTGCAGGTTGTGCCTTGATATTAGTTGGGGTTGATTTGAATGAGTTATTTGTTGTTTTTGAGGGCACTGTTTTTATTCCGGAATTGTTATTCTTTATCCCGATATTATCAATCCCTGATGTTTTTTGATTTTCAAAACCGATGCCTTGACTAGCAGTTTGAGTATTTGTAAAACTTACAGGCTGAACATCCTCGATTTTTGGTTCAACAAAATTTATACCGCCTTGATTTTCAATAACCGCACTGCTGTCACTTTTAACTTCCGTATCTTGAACCATCACTGAAATATTATTTTCATCAATATTTATACTGTCGTGTTCTACGCTGAATTGAGAATTTAAAACCATAACAGGTTTGTGCATTTTTGGTTTTATTATACCGATGCAAATTGTTGATATGATTGCAAGTATAAGCAATATTTGTATTATTGATTTGTATGTCATTAGTCGTTATCTATCCTTGCAATTAGTTCTTCTGATGCAAATATTTCAAATTTTGTATGTGCAAGCATGATGGTCTCCGCAATTAACAATGCTGTAGGAACAAGTGCTGCTACACAACTTATAAATAAACCTTTCATATCCGAACCGATTTCCTGTGTAAAATATGAAATATTCATTGAAAATTCAATTAAAATAATTGCAAGCCCTATGCAAATATACCTGCGCATCTCGGAATCAAGTTTTTTAGTTCCTTCAAGACC
>CACXFH010000053.1 GCA_902766975.1 uncultured bacterium
ATGTCGCATTGCCCATTTGACTTTTTCCACAGTCATTCCAGAATAAGCTTGAGCCCCGTGATAATATGAATTTGCGTACGCAGATGCCGCGCTTTGTCCATATGCTGCTGTGTTATCGTACCCACTCTACGTCGGCAAAACTGAAATCTATTGTAGGTGGAAATTTAGCTTCTGCCTGTGCATCAATTTTTTTTGTCATTTCAATAGGATTGCCTTTAGCTTTTGGCAAGGAATCCAAATGCTGTTTTAGTTTTTGTTCTTCTAATTGTTGTTTCGGAGTTTTTAAATTTTTCGCCCCTTTAGTTGCTTTTGTTTGCCCTGTGTTTGTTTTTTCAAATCCCATTACGCTGCCAATTGAGAACTCTGCGATAGAGTCCAGATACGTCCCCCCTCCATGAAACGCTTGTGCAGCTTGCCATACGGGCATTTTCTTTAGCCTCTCGGACTCATTTTTGTTTTTTAATCCTTCCGTTGTTCTTAACCAATTATTTAAATCGGCAGAATTTAATACCCCCTGCGAAAGCATATACTGAGCAACATCATATTTATTTATGCTGCGACCGGTTTTTCTTTCTTGAGCGCGCAATTGAGCATTATATTTTTGAGCATATTCATCAATTTTCTTACCGATATCTACCATAATATTCCTTTCAATTACTTTATTTATCGGTGTATTCATAAAATAATTTTAATGGTTGTAAAGTTTTATTACATATTGAAAATTTAGTATGTCTTTTATATAATCGTGTTAAGATTAGAGATATATTTTAAGAGGTTAATATGGCTGAAAAACTTAGTGATAACGTAGGGAAAAAGATTGTCGAAGCATTAAAAATGCAAAATCAACAAATTGAGCATGAACCTATAAGCATTGAAGAAGAAACCGTTGAAGATGTAGTCGAAAATGCTGTTGAGGATGAAATTTCTGAACAGGAACCATCTCAAACAGTTGAAAATATTGAGCCTGAAGCGGACAAAGTTCCGGAAATTCAACCAATCCAAACCCCAAATATCAATATTGATTCAATAATAAATGGTAATGATGCCATAAGCGAGCTTGATACAGTATTTCAAAATACATTAAATCAAAATATTTCAAATCCGAGTTTCAATGATGTTCAAGCCGATTTTGAGTATCCGAATAATGTAGCAATACTTACTCACCTGATTTCAAAACTCCCCGCAGGGGTATCAAAACAAACAGGAGCTTTAATTATTCGTCAAACTATGGAAGCTCTTGGAATTCCTATGAAGGCTGTTGTTTCTGAAGCTAAGCATGTTCAGCAGACTCTGACTGCTAAAGCAAGAGAATGTCAAAAAAATATTATTGATTACAGAAAACAAATTGCAACTCTTGAAATCAAAGGACAACAATTCCAAAAACAAGCTGTTGCCATGAGTGAAATAATTAACTTATTTATCAGTACAGGTGTCTAAAATTACTTACTGCCGTAAGAAAATAAATCCTGAATTTCACCTTTAATCATTTCATCAACTGATTTTAATTCGGTTTCGATTTCCTGTAATCTTGTTTGAATTTCTTCTTTTTGTAAGCTCAATGATTCTTCAAGAAGTTTAAATTTATATTGTCTTTCTTGTAAACGCTTTGTAATAAGAGAATCGGATTCATAATCCGTTCCGACCTGCATAAGCTCATTTGTTGATCTCTGAGCTGCAGCAATGCCCTTGGTAATCAACAATAACTGAAATTGCAGATTGGATTTTTCCATCCTTAGCTGTCGCCTTTGAATTGTTGCTACCAGTAATCCCATTTTCTTCTACCTTTTTTGATCTAAATTGGAACCTTTCAAGAAGTTATGGTCTGAGTTTTCGGCTATCAACTGCTCCATTTTTTGCAACTGGTGCTGATGATAATTTAGCCTGTACTGAGCCATTTTTAACTTTTTTTTTATTGTCAGAAAATCTTTTATACCTTCTACTATTGATTCAGACATTGCCTTTATCGGGTTTGTCCTTATTATATAGTTTTTTGTGTATATCAGAAAGTCTAAAAGTCTTCTGATGTATAGTTCTAAAGATTCTTGGAACATGAATAATCCTTACACTTTAGACCTACATGTATTTAAAAACATATTTGATAAATAAATTGCTAAATTTGACTTATTTAACGTTACATTTCTTTACATGTAAGTCTGTTTGTATTTCACTACATATTATTATACGGATTAAATTAAAAAAACTTTAATTTATTTTATAATAATTTTAAATATTCATAACTTTTAGAATGTCATTGATTTCTGATGTTGTCTTTTTCACATCTGCGTTTGAATATTTTATTGCATTATCAGGGTCTTTCAATCCGTTGCCTGTCAATATGCAAACGATTTTTGAACCTTCTTTGATTTGATTTTTGACTTTAATTAAACCTGCAACGGATGCTGCCGATGCAGGTTCGGCTAAAATACCTTCGCTTGATGCAATAAGTTTGTATGCCTTTACTATTTCTTCATCAGTAACAAAATTAATCATCCCGTTGCTTTCATCACGTGCTGCCTCAGCTTTTTCCCAGCTTGCAGGATTACCGATTCTGATTGCGGTTGCAAGTGTTTCGGGATTCATAATTCTTTCCCCTTTAACTATAGCTGCTGCGCCTTCTGCTTCAAAGCCCATCATTTTAGGTTTAGTATTGATTTTGCCCAAATCATAAAATTCCTTGTACCCCTTCCAGTAAGCTGTAATATTGCCTGCGTTTCCGACTGGTATAAAGTGATAATCAGGCGCTTGCCCTAAAGCTTCACAAATTTCAAATGCTCCTGTTTTTTGTCCTTCTATACGATACGGATTTACTGAATTTACAAGTGTAATCGGGTATTTTTCAGCTATTTCGCGAACAACTTCCAATGCTCTGTCAAAATTGCCTTGAATAGCAATAATTTCTGCCCCGTACATCATTGCTTGAGAAAGTTTGCCTAAAGCAATATATCCGTCAGGGATAAGTACGAATGTTTTTAATCCTGCCTTTGCCCCGTAAGCTGCTGCCGAAGCGGATGTGTTGCCTGTAGAAGCGCAAATGATTGCACCTGAACCTGATTCTTTTGCTTTGGTTACTGCCATTGTCATTCCACGGTCTTTGAAACTCCCTGTAGGATTGCAGCCTTCAAATTTTAAATAAATTTCAGCATCAATTCCTATTTTCTTGGCTAAATTATCGGCCTTTATAAGCGGTGTATTACCCTCATTGAGTGTTACAACAGGCGTTGATTCAGTTACCGGTAAATATTGTCTGTATTTGTTTATTAATCCTTCGTACATACATTCCCTCTTTTCTTTTTTATTATTTTACTACAAAAAAAATCCCCGCTTTCTGCGGGGTAAAATCTTTTAGGAATTAGGAATAGGAATTAAATGTTCTCTCTTTGCTATTTAAACGGATTGTAAATTTCTCTCTCTTAATATCTCTCGTGTTTATTTAGTGTTCTCTTATATATAAAGTATATACTTCTTTATATATTTCAGCGAAAGTAATTTTTGTTACAAAAATTAATAAATCTTATTTGCAAAAGATAAAAATTCAAGCAGGCTAACGACTTTTGCTTTATTATTTTTAATTTGGTGTAAACCAAGTTTTAGTCCGAGTATGCATGCGGGGCAAGATGTAATTACATAATCTGCATCAGTATTTTGAATATTTAGAGCTTTATTCTTTGAAATTTCTTTCGAAAGTTGTCTGTTTTTTATGGCAAAACTTCCTGCAAAACCGCAGCAGGTGTCATAGTCTTTCATTTTTACGTATTCAACATTTTTGCAATTATTTATGATGTATTCAAAAAACAGATCGTTTTTTAAATGGCATGGTTTATGAAATGTAACTTTTACAGGCTTATCAAATTTAAATTTCAAATTTTTAGCAGCTATAATATCTCCCCAATTCACGTTTTTGTCTGTATTAATATTCCAATCAAAATATTTTTTATAGGATAACAGTGTACTTTCGCAGCTTGCGCAATCTGTTATCAGATAGTCATAATCGGAATTAAGTTTTTCAATATTTGATTTTGCAGCTTGTTCAAATCTATTTAAATTCCCTTCTGACAGGAACGGGAGGCCGCAACAATCAAAATCCGGTGAAATAATTTCGATATTTGAATTTTTAAAAATTTTAATTAAATGTTTATCTGTATTTGGAAATATTTGGTTTACACAGCCTTTGAAATACATAACGGTCATTTTTTCATTATTTTTCAATGAAGCCGATTTTTTGTTTTGTTTGGAGTGATTGAATATAAATTTGGCTATTTTTATTAAATTAGAAAATACCGGTCTGCTTTGACAAAAATTGATAATTTTGCCAAGGATTGTTGTCTTCATGTATTGGTGTTTTGCGCATGTTATAATTTCCGTTGCATCAATTCCTGCGGGGCAAAAGTCGGAACATTTTCCGCATTTAAGACACATGTCGAGATATTTATTAATATTTTTTGTAAATTTTAATTCTCCTTTTGTTACTCCAAGGAGCATCATAAATTTCCCGCGGCTTACGGTGCAGTCATTTTTCGTAATATGATATATCGGACATGCAATCTGACATTGCCCGCATTTAGAGCATTTACTCAATTCTTTTTCGTAATCTTTTAATGACTTCATAATAAAATGATAGCATAAAGGTTATGGTATGGGACGATAGTAGCAGCTTGTAATCTTCATAGTCATATATCAATGCAATAAGTCCGTCCCGCTTTTGAAAACAATTAATCTCTTAAAAAAACTTATCCCCTCCAACTACTTATATATCTTAAATCCGAACTTTCATGTTATAATTTCAAAAAAGGAGTATAATTTATGAAAATAGCTATATATCCCGGAAGTTTTGATCCGATTACTTACGGGCATTTGGATATTTTAAAAAATGCAGCGGGTATATTTGATAAAGTTATAATTGCTGTAGCGCATAACGGTGCCAAATCAGGTTTTTTGACAGTTGATGAACGGGTCGAACTTATAAAAAAGAGTATTGATGGTATTGATAATGTTGAAGTTGATTCTTTTGAAGGGTTAACTATCGAATATGCAAAAAAACATGGCGCAAATGTTCTGATTCGCGGATTACGAGCTGTTTCTGATTTTGAATTTGAAATGCAATTGTCCCAAACTAACAGTGCATTGTGTGATGAAATAAAAACTGTGTTTTTGACAACAAAACCCAAATACAATTTTATATCATCCTCGACTATAAAAGAAATTTACGCAAACGGCGGAGATATTTCCAAATTTGTTCCCAAAGCAGTAGATGAGTATTTATCAAAATTAATAAAGCGATAAGTCATTATTATGTTATTAATATTAGACTCGTACTCCTCTTAACTATCCCTACTCAGGTGAGGGATAAAAAATACCCCCTTTGCCTGACGGCATTTCCCCCTAAAAGGGGGCAAAAGCAGAATTTTTCAATTTGATACAAACCATTCAACCGTTCAACTATTAAATGGCTATACTTCAATCGTCTTATTATCTTATCAATCCATGTTAAAATATGTAATTTAGCAATACAAAATTATTTGACAATTAAAATTTGCTTATGTAATATATTATTGTATAAATACGAAAGGGATAAGGGGATATAGGCATGCCTCAGAATGAAGTGTATGATTTGTTAAAAATACTTGAAATGACTTTAGATGATGGATTTTCAATTTCAAAGTATGCGATTGTAAATAAAAGAGAAATAGAAACATTAATCGACAGAATATATGCGGCTTTACCTCCGGAAGTTCAGGAAGCACGTGTATTTATGAAACGTAAAGAGGAATTGCAAAATGAAGCTCAACAGCAAGCTGCAAAAATTGTTCAGGATGCGCAAAATGAAGCAAACAGATTAATTAGCGAATCCGAAATCAGAAAAGCTATTGAGCGTGACGGTATAAGACTTAAAAATGAAGTTGTGGCAGAAATGGAAAATATCAAGCATGTTTCAATGCAAGATGCCGAGCAATTAAGACTTCAGGCAACCGAAGAATCTATGAAGATACGAGAGGGCGCTGAACTTTATGCAAAACAGGTTTTAACAAGTCTTGAAGATAATTTGACCCAATTACAGCAGGTCGTCAAAAACGGGCAAATATATATGGAACAGATTAAAAATGATTCCTCAAGATATGCTCCTCAGCCTGCACAGCGTAGCACCAGCGGTTGGGTAAATAATAAAGATGCTAAAAAATTATAATGAATAAAAAAGACCGGTTATCCGGTCTTTTTAGTGAAAATAAATTTAATCCGTAACTTTAGCTTTTTCGAAAATATCTTTCAGTTTGCTGTTCATATTTTGTGCATAATTTTTATTTGTAAAAACTCCGGAAAATAATTTTGCTATTACTTATGTCAATTTTATTATTATTTGTTTACAATTTTATTGATTTTTTTAATTGTTTGTTATAGTATTATGCTATAAGCCGAAATAATGAAGAATGTGTTAGACACATTCTTTTTAAATGGTCAAAAAATTTAATAAATGAAAAGGAAATAAAACAATGGGTATCAAAGGAAAATTAGACAAAATGGTAGTTCTTGCATGTGAAGAATGCAAAGAAAGAAACTACAC
>CACXFH010000054.1 GCA_902766975.1 uncultured bacterium
ACAAGGGCTTGTGCTTCTGCCCGTGAACTTTGTCGTGCCACTATACAATAGAAAAGCCGGCAATGGGACTCGAACCTACAACCTACGGTTTACAAAACCGTTGCTCTGCCAATTGAGCTATGCCGGCGTCTCTTTCGTAATTCCTATTATATGTGAAAAAAAGTCTGTGTCAAGCGTATTTGTTTGAACTATAATTATTTTTATTGATACATTGATAAGGATATTTATTATGGTTAGAGCGATTGCACCTATTATTTTATTGCTGATTTCTAATATTTTTATGACTTTTGCATGGTATGGACATCTTAAATTTAAAACTTCAACTCTCTGGGCTGTTGTTCTTGTCAGTTGGGGAATTGCTTTTTTTGAATATTGTTTTCAAGTTCCTGCAAATCGCATCGGATATGAAACTTACAATGCCGCACAGCTTAAAACTATTCAAGAAGTAATTACTCTTGTTGTCTTTAGCGTCTTTTCTGTCCTTTATCTTAAAGAGCAATTCAAATGGAACTATATCGTTGGCTTTGTCCTAATCGTTCTTGCCGTATTTTTTATTTTTAAAAAATGGTAAATGATGTGTTAATAATGAGTTGTGAATAGTGAATTGTCGTTATTGATGCTGAAGCACATATATTAATCGTTTTATTCCTAAAGGTCTATTCACAATTTACGTTCCATAATTCACATTTCTCTCTCCTTTCCCTCTTGATTTCATGAATTTAGCGTTATAAAATGTACTCAGTCGAAATATTACACAATAATTCAAGTTTGGAATCTTGAAAGAAAGAGGTAAAAATGAAAGCAGATATTCATCCGGAGTATAAAAAAACCGTTATCAAATGTGTATGCGGAAACGAAATTGAAACAGGTTCTGTTCAAGACAATATTACTGTTGAAATTTGTAACAAATGCCACCCGTTCTACACAGGACAACAAAAAATCCTTGACTCCGAAGGTAGAGTTGAAAGATTCAACAAAAGATACGGTAAGAAAAACTAATACGTTAAAATACAATTTTCAAAAAGCTCCGAAATTTTTCGGAGCTTTTTGTTTATCATTATAATTACTATTTTTTATTTTTTGATTTTGTATCTTTTTTATTTTTTACTTTTACATTAGGAGATAACTTGTAAATATTATCATACTGTTCTTTTATAAATTCGTTATTTTTGTCGATATTATAAGCGGTAGTAATGTAATTTTTTGCATCTTCAAGGGCAGATGAGCGATTTAATATTTTATAAATGGCTTCCGAATTATAAGATGCGTACAAATATGCAATGGCATTAGAATTATTAATTTCAAAATATTGTTTGAAATATTTAGCTGCTTTTTTGAACTCGCCGCACAAATAAGATTTATATGCAAATCTTAAATATATATCTTCCATTGTTTCTGTACTGTAATAATTGTTTTTTGACTGAGTTTCATGCGTTCTGCCAATAGTTAATGACTTTCTGTCTGATGATAATTTTACAGGCATAACTTCCGAATTTAGGATATTATATTTCCCGATTTCAGCCCACTGGTCTTCAATGAAATATTTTCTGTTTTCGTAAAAATTTTCTATACGCTTATGACCTACCGGATGATCGCTTAAATATCCGGGGATAGTAACATCTGTATTCAAAAATGATAATAAATCAGCGGATTCGTCTAAACTGTATCCGGCTTTTGCGGCAAGTTTTGCACCTTCTACATCTGCTGCGTATTCCATATTTTTACCATCTGTCATTAATTGTTGTGATTTAATAGTATACAGTGCTCTTGCATTCGGGTCACCTGCTTTGTACATATTTTGCAGTGTAAGCATTGTTCTTAATATATCATTCTTTCTTTGACTGTGCCCCAAAACTGTGTGGGCAATTTCATGACCTATTACTATAGCCAATGCATCATCATTATTATTAAAAGAATCATATAAAGAAGTACTGATTGCTATATAATTCGGACCGAATGAATATGCATTAATATTTTCTGCATCCTTATATATTCCGATACGCCAGTTTATATAATCCAATTTGTTTGCTCTTATTATTCGTTCTGCAATTCGGTATACTTTGTAATAATCTTCCCCGTTTGCCTTTGCATTATAATTAAATATTGTGCCGGTAAACATGGACTTTTTGTATTGATTGTATATTTTATCATCCGCTTTTAATTTTTCCTGATATTTAGCCTCATCAACTTCCTGATATTCAGGCAGTTTAAATATTTTAGGGTCTTTTATATATGTATTTTGGGATGGTTTGGATGTGTAATAATTAAAATTATTTAAAATTTTATCCTGATTAAAAAAATATTTTTGAGTTGTGTTGTATTTTTGTGCGTGTTTCATTTCTTTTATTTGTAAAGCCGCATAATCTCTTGCTATTGCACAATTCACACTAAAAACACCAATTAATAACAGTGTAATAATCTTTTTCATTCTTAACTCCTTTATTTTGTTAAATAATAATACATTATTAAATTAATTTCAACAGGAAATATTTTTAAGTTATCATTATTAAATGAGCAGACTTACTATTATCTGCTGAAATTTAAAAGATATCAAACATGTCATAAGCAGGATTTTTAGCCGGACAAATTAAACTGCTTAACCTCGCCATCTGTCTGAAAGATAACTTAATATTGCGCCGCCGATTTCTTCATTGGGGTCAAAGGTTTGATTTGGGCTATTTGGTTTTAGAGAATTTTGAATAAGCATTTTGCATAAGGGGCCGAATGCATCAGGCACCTGAATTTTGCGATAAATTCCCGCCAAAAAAGTTTGAATATTTGGGGATTGTGTTTGATTAAATCTTGAAAAAACCGGATAAAGTTTATCAATTCCTTTGGTTCCGTTATCAATCATTCTGTCCATTATATAGAGTGTTTCTGTTACTTGTGCTTCGTTATTTGAATGTTCTAAAATATCTGTTAAATACGGTAGGGCATTTTCTTTCTGCTTTACAAAGTAGTCTACTTTGTTTTGGTCAAACAGACAATAATTGCGATTGATATTCGGCATATTTATATTAGGCCGGAAACCCCAATTCGCATTTTGTCGGCGTGTTAATATCGGTCTGCAATTTTGATTATTTATAGCATTAATTGACATAATTTAATTCCTGATACGGACTTATTGCCTGGTATCTTAGGGCATTTATCTAAGAATACACAAACGGCGGTCCGTTTTTGATTTCAAACAGAATATTTTCTGCCATGGTTTTTAATTCTTGTTTTGTACGTTTTCCGCTATCGACCTGTTTATAAAATTCTTTTACAAGCGGAGTGATTGCAGAATCTTTTTTTGCTTTAAAGTTACGCAATTCAGTCGATACAAGGCGTTTTTGCAAATCAAGTTCTGTTTGTGCATTTATCTTTTTGACCTGAACATCTTTTAGGGCTTCCCCTGCAAGTTTTCCGCCATATCCGATTGCCGTAATGCCGGTTACCCCGCCGAATAATAATCCGAATTGAGGATTGGAAGTGTCTAAAAGCCAGTTATAGAAAAATGCTTTGTAATCATCAACAAATGAATTGAATGCAGGTTTTGGTGTTCCGTCGCCCCCGATATTAGGGTTAACTTTTGTAGTTGAGGTTTCTATTTTTTTTATAATTCTTTTTTCAAAGTTTTCTTTTTCTTCCTTTGACCAATTTAAGAAACCAACTTGTTCTTTAATAAACTCTTTTATACCTTTAGAATTTTCAATTTCCACAAACATGTGCTCCAGATTTTCTGCATCAATGTTTTTAGTTTCTTTTGAGGAGGATTTTACAAGCTGTTCAATTGCTTTTTTTGTTTGTTCAAGACTTTCTTGCAAATGCATTTTACTTTTTGTAAGGTTTTTCAATGATAAAAATCCAAGTCCGACAATACCTGCAAGGGTTGTAATTCCTAATAATGCGTTAGCAATAGAATTATATACCCCCTTTGTATTTGGCAATTCTCTCCGTGACGGAGCATCATCAGAAGTAAATGCAAACTGAGCAAAGCTTTTGCGGCCGAACGGAGTATCAGATTTTTCTTCGGGCGGATTTAAAAATCCTTCAAAATCTTTTGTGTATTTAGACAGCATTGCTCGTATTATTTGCATTTTGCCCGAAAATGCCTGTGTTTCCACCGCAATCAAATTTTCCTGTAAATTTTTTTGAATATTTGCTTCTTTGCGTTTTACCCATATATCTTTGTAACCGTCAAAAAATGTTTTTCCCATAAATGCCATAGCAGAAAGAGTTAAAACCCCTGCACCTGCAATAAAAGTTTTACTGTTCGGACTTTGTACCATTTGATATATCACTTGAGATGTTTCTTTGCTCAAATTAACGTTTCTTGTGACAGCGGGCAGCCATTTTTCTTTTGCAAGATTTTTCGAAGCTTTTGCACTGTATCTGACAAAACCAGTCAATCCCGCAATGGCACCCATTACTCCCAAAGCAATTGTACTCAATGGCAGAAGCTTTTTATCTATTATCTGATTATCTTTATATAATTGTGATGGCATTGTAATGTCGTCTGAAATTACGAATGTGTCTTTAAGATTTGAAAGTGAAGCTTCATTTTCTTTTACAAAATTGTTTACTATAACACCTTCTCTTGTTGAATTTATATTTCTTTTTTGAGATTGAGTCATATTTCTGTGTTGAATAAGCTGCTCGTTTGCAAAAGGATTAATGTTCATATTCGGCTATCCTTTCTTCATCACGTTTAAATTTTCTTGAAAGATTGTGCAAAAATGTTTTCAAATTAAATGCTTTTTTAGTTTCATCAATTTTTTTATCATTATCATCCGTTTCATCGGTACCAAATACAAAGAAAATTGATTTAAGTTTCTTTTTAATACTACTCATAAGATTTGATAATGATTTTGATATTGCGGCTTTTAATTCACCATAAACCGCAGCGAGTTTATCCGCGATATCAACAAATTTTTGGGCAAAACTTGCCATAACGTTAGGGATAGTTGACATTATATTAATAACTCTTGCAACCACTTGAGTGAGAACAAAATTTATCGGAGCGGAAATAACAGCCGGCATGGATTTTGATATATTAGCAGCAATGTCCATAATTCTTTGATGTATCCCTTCAAGGTTTTTTTGAAATTGAACCATTGACTGAATAAAACCTTGTTGAGAAGCTTGGGCTCTTTGTTGAGCAGCTTTTTGGGCTTTAAGCATTGCTCCGATTGCGGCACATTGATTATATGTCATTTCACCGACATTACGCGGGGTATCTCGTTTTGTTGTAGAGTTTCCTCCTGCCATTCCGCTGCAAATCGGACAGGCACCCATGGGCATGCCATGCGGACATGTTCCGATTTTTGGTTGATGAATATGCGCTGCTCCTACTGACATTAAAAAATCCTCTCTGAATCAAAGAGGACACATCTTCTAGAATATTTATTTATTTTTCCGTACTGCACGCAGAAAAATATTTATTCTTTTGAGTGTTCCGACTTTTACGGCTGCGGCAGCAGTTGAAGATATTCACTTCATTTCCTCTTTGTTACATGATAGTAAAATAACGGCAAATCCTTGTCAAACATGAATAATAATTTTGTTACAAAAAATTATCAATATTTTAAAGGAGAGCTGCGAAAAATTTTTCTGAAAAACGGAAATGCGTGATAAAATATTTCTTTTGTCGGATATTTCAATTTTTTAATAATTTGAACTACAGGTTCATTTGTTTTTTTATTCCAAATTACAATAGATGCAGGGCTCGGGCTGTAATATAAATCTTGTTTGAAGTCTAATTTTTTCAGACCTTTTTCATTGCTGATAAAAGGTTTTATCAGGTGTTTAAAAGTTTGGAATTCTGCAAAAGAGATGTATCTTGCTTTATTTGTATCAAAATCATTTAAATCAAGTTTTTTATCCAATTTTTCCAATGCGGGGGTCAGAACATATTTTCTTTTGCCTGCTTCTTCAATATATCCGCAGTCTTGCCCGTGATATAAAACCTGCTTTATGTACCTGTTAAAGTCCATTCCGGGAGTAAGCTTATTCAAATGTGTTCTGATTTTAGAAATTATCATGGTTTTTATAGTAAAACATTAAAAAAAATTTTTTGCTACTGTATAAAAATAAATTATCAGATTTTTTGTGATATACTAAAACTCAATAAGAGAGTAAATGGAGTATTACAAATGAAACAAAGCTATTATCCGCAGGAAATAGAAAAAAAATGGAAAAAATATTGGGAAGATAATAAAGTTTTTAAAACGGAAAATGATAACGGAAAACCAAAGTATTACGCATTATCTATGTTTCCGTATCCTTCAGGGAAATTGCACATGGGGCATGTGCGCAATTACACAATTACGGATGTAATTGCAAGATTTAAAAAAGCAAACGGGTTCAATGTATTACATCCGATAGGGTGGGATAGTTTCGGGCTTCCTGCTGAGAATGCTGCAATGAAACATAATGCTGATCCTGAAAAATGGACGGATGAAAATATTGCCTATATGACCGAGCAATTAAAAATGCTTGGGCTCTCTTATGATTGGGACAGAGAAGTAACAACCTGCAAACCTGATTATTACAAATGGACTCAGTGGATATTCTTACAATTGTATAAAAAAGGTTTGGTTTATAAAAAAGAAGCTGCCGTAAATTGGTGTCCGAGCTGCGGTACGGTTTTGGCAAACGAGCAGGTAATTGACGGCAAATGCTGGAGATGCGATTCTGAAGTTGAAAAAAAATATTTATCTCAATGGTTTGTGAAAATCACCGAGTATGCGGATGAATTATTAACAGACTTAGACTTGTTGACAGGTTGGGGCGATAATGTTAAAACAATGCAGGCAAACTGGATTGGGAAATCTCATGGTGCAATTTTCAGATTTCCTGTTGTTGATGCTCCAAGTGGCGAAAAAATGGAGGTTCCTGTTTATACAACAAGACCTGATACGGTCTATGGTATAACTTATCTTGTTGTGGCGCCTGAATACAAGGATATTGAAAAACTTACAACTGAAGAAAATAAAAAAGCGGTAGAAGAATACAGAGCAAATGCCCGTAAAATGTCTGAAATCGAAAGACTTTCAACAGACAGGACAAAAACAGGTGTTCCTCTTGGAACTCATTGTAAAAATCCGTTCACCGGTGAAATTTTCCCTCTTTGGACTGCTGATTATGCGCTTGTTGAGTACGGAACGGGTGCTGTTATGGCAGTTCCGACTCACGATACAAGAGATTTTGATTTTGCGAAAAAATATAATCTGCCAATGAAAGTTGTTATTCAAAATCCTGATAATCCTTCGAACTGTGAAAATGAAGCTTACGTTGATGATGGTATTTTAGTCAATTCCGGTGAATTTAACGGAATGAAAAATACGCAAGCCAAAAAAGCAATTACTCAAAAAGCAGTTGATGAAGGTTTTGGAGAATTTAAAACTCAATTCAGATTGAGAGATTGGTTGATTTCCCGCCAAAGATACTGGGGCGCTCCAATTCCCGTTGTATATTGTGATAAATGCGGAATTGTACCTGTACCTGAAGATCAACTCCCAGTATTATTACCGAAAGATGTTGATTTCAGTGTTGTAGGTAAATCCCCTATTACAACATCTCCGACATTTAAAGATACGGTTTGTCCTGTTTGCGGCGGGCATGCAACCCGTGAACCGGATACAATGGATACATTTATTTGCTCAAGCTGGTATTATCTTCGTTATGCGGATGCAAATAATGACAAAGAATGTTTTAATAAAGACATCGTAAATAAATGGCTGCCTGTTGATCAGTATGTCGGCGGTATAGAACACGCTATTTTACACTTATTATATTCAAGATTTTTCACAAAAGCTCTTAGAGATTGCGGACTTTTGGATTTTGATGAACCTTTCAAAAATCTGTTGACTCAAGGCATGGTATTAAAAGACGGTTCTAAAATGTCAAAATCAAAGGGTAATACAGTTGATCCTGATGAAATATTCGAAAATTACGGAGCAGATACCGCAAGATTATTTATTCTTTCAGATTCCCCTCCTGCCAGAGATTTTGACTGGTCGGATGCCGGTGTGGAAGGTTGTTATAAATTCTTAAACAGAGTTTGGCGACTTGTTGCATCAAATGCTGAAAATATTTCGCATGATGTCATCGCATGCCCGCATAGCGTTGCAATTCAAACGACTGACAAAGCAAATGATGATTTAATCCGAACAGTTCACATGCAAATCAAAGGTATTACAAACGATATTACAAACGAATTCCAGTTTAATACCGTAATTTCAAAATATCGTGAGTTAGTAAATTCTATTTATGACTGGTTAGGTAAAAAACCTGAACTTAATGAAGAAGACAAGAATGTTTTAAGTTTTGCGATTGTTTCAATGCTAAAACTTATGTCCCCTGTTGCGGTTTATTTAACCGAAGAAGCTTGGCATGAATTGGGTGGTGAAGGCTCAATTCACGATCAGCCATGGTGTAAGTGGGATGAAAACCTTGCAAAATCTTCTTCAATAACTATGGTTGTTCAAATAAACGGTAAGGTAAAAGACAAAATTGAAGTTGATGCGGAAATATCAAAAGAAGATATGGAAAAGCAAGCACTTGAAAGTGACAAAATAAAAGAGCTTACCGATGGCAAAAGCATCATAAAAGTTATAGTAGTTCCGGGTAAGTTAGTAAATATCGTTGTGAAATAAAAATATATATTATTGGTCTGGGCTTGCCTCAACCTGCGGTTAAACATGTTTATGTTATTCTATTCAATATGATTTCAATACTTACAAATCCGATAATTGTATCAGTAATTTTGCTCTGTGCTTTATGTTTATTCAGGGTGAATGTATTGCTTGCATTGTTAATTTCTGCATTGACAGGCGGGCTAATCGGGCATATCGGAATTTCTGAAGTTATGAAAATTTTTGTTCATGGCATGGGGGATAATTCCGAAACAGCACTCAGTTATATTCTGCTCGGAGCTTTTGCCGCAGCTATGGTGCATACCGGTTTGGCTCCTATTTTAACCGTAAAAATTTCTAATGTCATAAAATCAAAGAAATATTTACTGATTTTTATTCTGACTGGAATGGCTATTCTTTCACAAAACCTAATTCCCGTTCATATTGCTTTTATACCGATAATTGTTCCGCCGTTACTTGTAATAATGAATAAATTGAAAGTAGACAGACGCGCGGTTGCAAGCGGTTTGGCTTTCGGCTTGAAAGCGCCGTATATTATGATTCCTGCAGGATTTGGTTTAATTTTTCAGGGATTAATTGCTGATAACATGGTGCAAAACGGTGTTGAAGTTTTAAAAAATGATATTTGGAAGTCAACTTGGGTCTTAGGTTTAGGTATGTTTATCGGTTTTTTGGTTGCAATTTTTATCACTTACAGAAAACCAAGGACTTATGAAAATATAGAAGTAAAACAACAAAGCTTGGAATCTGCAACATTGCACAGAAGTCATTATATAACTTTAATTGCAGCGGTATTAACTCTTGTTGTTCAATTGTGGACGGGCTCACTTCCTTTAGGTGCTCTGGTCGGGTTATCTGTTATATTTGGATTTCGGGCAATTGATCATGATAAAATGGATAAATTAATTAATGAAGGTGTCGGGTTAATGGGTTATGTTGCTTTTGTAATGCTTGTTGCTGCAGGATATGCAGCTGTTATGAAAGCAACAGGCGGGGTTGATTCACTTGTAAATGCAATAACACCGTATATGATGTCGAGTAAAATTCTTGCCGCTGCATTAATGCTTTTTGTCGGCTTGTTTATAACAATGGGAATCGGGACATCATTCGGTACAATACCTATTTTGGCTGTGTTATTTGTTCCGATATTTGTAAAACTCGGATTTAGTATACCTTCGATGATAATTGTTTTGGCTGCTGCTGCGGCATTAGGTGATGCGGGATCGCCTGCATCAGATACGACATTAGGACCGACAGCCGGTTTAAATGCAGACGGACAGCACAATCATATCTGGGATACTTGTGTTCCAACCTTTTTGCATTATAATATTGCCCTAATTCTTACGGCGCTAATTTCGGTGTTTATTTTTAAGTAACTATCTGTAATGTCACAGTTACTGAATTCATTTGCCAACAGGTTAGATTCTGAAAAGAGCATTACAAAGTCAGATTGAAGTTTCTGCCGCAACGCCGTACATTACTGTGCCAAGCCAATTTTTGCCTTGTTCATTCAATAGTTTATCAATTTTATGTTAACATTTGTTAACATTTCGTTAAAATCATGCAATTCTTGAAAAAAAAAATACTTTATATAAATACGAGAGATGGAAAATCTTATCAATAGGATAAACGATTAAAAAGATATCACAATATGTGAGTTGAAAAAAGGAGATTGACAAATGAGCGGAACAAACAACGTAAGCGGAAGCGGAAACATTAAAAAACCTGTTTTTATACCTTCGTCACTGCGAATTACAAGTGTAGGAAAAAGTAATCTAACTACTCCTCTTGAATTTCCAAAAAGTGATAATAAAGAGATAGGGTTAAGATTATTAGATACAAATAATTTTGGAAAATTTAATATTGATACATCAAATTTGACAAAAATAGCAAATGACGTAAATGCAACTATGCTCAAATTAGGGTTTAATTATAAAGTAACGAATGCGCAAGTTAAGAGTGTTCAGAAATCTGTAGACAATGCTCAACAAAACTTAAACTTGGCATATAATGATGCTACTGGAGTACGCGCTCAAAGAGTGTTTCCTCCGTTAGATGAAGCATTAGCAAATGCTGAACAAGCAAGAAAAGCTCAATCATAATAAAATCTTCTCTCTCACATATTTAAAGCCGATTGAAAATTCAATCGGCTTTTTAATTTGTAATATATTCCTCCCCGATGGGGGTATATTAATTAACCTCTCCCTGCGTCATTTTCCCTCTCGTTCTTGCAGGGGGGGTGGGGTTTGTTACAAAAACTTAACAAAGCATGACAAAATCCTAAAGATTATTAAAAACATGCCGTAATCAATTATGTGAGTAAAATTTAAGGAGACCAAATTATGGCAGTTGAATTTAACAGATTCGGAAAGTACAACAACTACAATTTACTTATTGGTCAGGAAGCAGCTAAAAAAGCGCAAGAAAGTCAGAAAGAAGAAGTAAAAGAAGTTGAAACACAAGCATCGGCATTCAAGGGTTTGGAAAATGAAACAGATTTATTAACCAAAAATGCACAAAATCTTTACGGGGTAAAAATTTCAAAATTTGCACCCAAAGACAGTGATATTGCGGATGAAACCAATGCAATTTTGGCAAGATTAGGGTTTAATTATAAAGTAACACCATCTCAGGTTGCAAGTGTTGCGACCGGTTTAAATGAAGTTGTTTTACCGGGTTTAAAATCGGTTGAGGATGGTGCTGTCGCAGCGCGTATTGCTGATCCTAACGGTCCGTTTGCTGATTTGTTTGCATAATACAGCAGAGATTTTATAAAACTTATAATATATATTTACTCACACACTTTTTCAAGTCGGTTGTAAAACAATCGGCTTTTTAATTATTAATAAAAGCCCATACTGTTATAGCATGGACTTTTCAGTTTCAATTGATATATATTTTAATAGTGGTGAATCCGGTTAATTATCTTAAACTAACTTTTACAGCAGGTCCTTTTTGTTGAATTTCAACTTTGTTTTCTCTTGCTAA
>CACXFH010000055.1 GCA_902766975.1 uncultured bacterium
AATGGCATGTCTACTACTCTTTCTACCATATTATGTATGATTTCGAAGATGCAATAAACATCTAAACGTATGATATATTTAAGGATAATTTTCAAAAAGTCAATGAAAAAAGCTTGCACATTGTCGTACAAGCTTTTTATTTAGTTACATTATTTAACGCTATTCCTGAGAGTTATTTTCCTGATTATCTGATTGTTTATGAATTGATAAAGCAATTCTTCTGTCAGCAGGGTTGAATTTAATGATGTGAGTTTTAATTTTATCTCCGACCTGAAGAATGCTTTTATTTTCATTTTGATATTCAATCACTTCATCATGAGGTAATAAAGCCTCTACTCCCGGGAAAACTTCGACAAATGCGCCAAAATATTTGATGCGGGTGACAGTTCCTTCAACTTCTTCCCCTTCTTTTATATTTTTTTCTGCCTCTATCCATGGATCCGGTTCAAGTTTTTTCAAACTCAATGATATGCGCTGTTTATCATGGTCAATAACGATAATTTCGGCATCAATTTTATCCCCAACATGTAATATATCTGTCGGGTGGTCAATCCAACGCCAAGAAAGCTGAGATAACGGCAGCAAACCATCGACGCCGCCTATATCAACAAATGCGCCGAAATCAGTTATTCTGACAACTTCACCTTTTACAATCTGACCGACTTCAACTTGAGAGAATATATTGTCCTTATTTTCCTGTACTGTGTCGTCATATACTTTTTTATTAGAAAGGATGAAGTTATTTTGCTGTACATCCAGTGTTAGTATTTTTACTTCAATTTTAGAACCGGCTGTTAATTCGGATTCTTTTGCACGCAACTGACTTGATGGTATAAATCCTCTTACACCGGCTACTTCCACTAGCACACCACCTTTAACGGTATTTATTACTGTACCGAGAATTGTTTCATCAGCCTCTTTTGCTTTTTCCAAATCTTTCCATGCATAAGCAAAATCAACTTTCTTTTTAGACAGTAAAAAGCGCCCGTCTTCATCTTCTTCTCTTATTATTAAGAACTCTGCTTCTTGTCCTTTTTCAAATTTTTCTTCAATATTTTCGCCCTTATCAACAGCTTCATAGGTGGGAACAACAGCGGTGGTTTTTGCTCCTATATCAATCAGTACTCCCTGACTGTCAAAACCGCATACAACACCTTTTACCAAATCACCTTTTTTAAAATTATAATCATATTGTTCTAATAATTTTTCAAAGTCTGAATCTGATTGAACTTTTTTTGCTGCCATAATAAACTCCACGTCAATTTGATTGACTACTACCATCATATATTACTAAGATATACTAGCAAATTTCAGTCAATATGTAAATGATTGTAACAAATTTATGTAAAGATATTTTAAGACAAAGAGTTAATTAATTCTTTAATTGCTCCTTGCTGTCCTTTAATCTCATTAATTCTTGCTTTAGTTTGATTGATTAAATCTACAGGTGCATTTGCGACAAATTTCGGATTATTTATTCTGCCTTCAAGCGATTTTCTTTCTCCGTCGAGTTTAGTCAGCTTCTTTTCCTGTCTTTTAATTTCTTCATTAAAATCTATTAAATTCTCTAACGGAATAATAATCTTAGAAGCTGAAACAACAGCACTTGCAGATTTCTTAGTCGTAACATCACCATCGGAATAAGTTATATTTTCGACTTTTGCCATACGTTTTATATAGCTTTCTATTGATTCAAATACAGGCTTTTCATCTGCGGAAGCATGAATTTCAATATTAAAGTTCAAAGACAAAGGAATATTAAAACTTTGGCGAACATTCCTTAATGAAGAAATTGTTTCAAATACAAGTTCCATTTCTTTAGCCTCTTTTGAAAATACAAGTTTATCCTCAAAAACAGGATAATCTGCAAGCATAATTGCCTTAGTTTCCGTTTCTTTCGGAATAAGCTGCCATACACGCTCGGTTATATGTGGCATTATCGGGTGCAATAATCTTAAAGACATATCAAGAACATATCTTAATACTCTTTGAGTATTGAGTTTTATATTTTCATCTTGTAATTGTATTTTTGCAATTTCTACGTACCAATCGCAATATGAATTCCAGAAGAAATCATATAAAATATGAGCAGTTTCGCCTATTCTGTAATCATGAATATCTTCATTCACTTCTTTTGCAACGCTGTTTAACTTGTCAAGTATCCATTTATCGGCAATTGTTAATTTACCAAAATCAATATCATTATTATCAACACCATCAAGATTCATCAGCACAAACCTTGACGCATTCCAAATTTTATTTGCAAAATTTCTGCCGTATTCAAACCTTTCATCTGATATCTTTATATCCTGACCGCCGTATGTACAAAGAGATGTCATAGTAAATCTTAAAGCATCACAGCCGTATTTATCAATAATTACAACGGGGTCAATTGTATTGCCTTTTGATTTAGACATCTTTTGACCCTTTTCATCTCTTATTAAACCGTGAATATAAACAGTAGAAAACGGTGCTTTACCGGTAAATTCAAGCCCCATTGTAATCATTCTGGCAACCCAGAAAAAGATGATATCAAAACCTGTAACAAGAACTGATGTCGGGTAGAATTTTTTGAAATCATCAGTTTCAGAATTTGGAAATCCCATTGTAGAAAATGGCCATAAAGCTGATGAGAACCAGGTATCAAGGCAATCAGTTTCCTGTACATAATTTTCAGGGTCGGGATTTTCCTTTGCAACAACCATTTCACCGGTTGTTTTGTGGTAATACGCAGGTATCTGATGTCCCCACCATATTTGACGTGAAATACACCAATCTCTGATATTTTCCATCCAACCTAAATAGTTCTTTTCCCATCGTTCAGGAATAAACTTAATTCTGCCGTCTTTAACAGCGGCTATAGCTTCTTTTGCCAAAGGCTCCATTTTAACAAACCATTGTTCGGATAATAATGGCTCAATAGTTGTGTTACAGCGTTGGCACTTACCTACATTATGTTCGTGATCTCTTATTCTTAATAAGAAGTTTTGATATTGAAGATCCCCTACGATAGCCTTGCGCGCCTCATATCTGTCCATTCCGTGATATTTTTGAGGAACTTCACCGCAAGCCTTCATCTTGCCTTCTCCGTCAATTATCCAAATAGGTTTCAAATTATGACGTTTCCCTACTTCATAATCATTAGGGTCGTGAGCAGGGGTAATTTTAACAGCCCCTGTACCAAATTCTTTATCAACATATTCATCTGCAATAATTGGAATTTCTCTGCCTGAAAGCGGAACAACAACCGTTTTTCCGACCAATTCCGAATATTTATGATCATCCGGGTGTACTGCAATTGCGACATCTCCAAATATTGTTTCAGGTCTTGTTGTTGCAACAATAATTGCACCTGATTCGTTCTTCAAGGGATATGAAATTTCCCAAAGGTGCCCTTGCTCAGTTTCGTATTCGGTTTCAATATCAGAAATTGCAGATTGACAACGCGGACACCAGTTTACGATATATGCACCTTTATAAATTAAACCTTTATTATACAAAGTACAAAATACCTCTTTGACAGCTTCTGAACAACCCTCATCAAATGTAAATCTTTCTCTTGAACGGTCAAATGACGCCCCGAGTCTTTTCATTTGGTCTAAAATTGTCCCTTTATGGTCATTTGTCCATTCCCATGTTTTTTCGAGAAATTTTTCTCTGCCTAAATCATGACGGGTCAAACCTTGTTTTGCCAATTGTTTTTCAACAACATTTTGTGTAGCCAAACCTGCATGGTCAGTACCGGGTATCCAAAGTGCTTCATAGCCTGACATTCTGTGATATCGAACAAGAATATCCTGCAATGTTTCATCAAGTGCATGTCCCATGTGAAGCACGCCTGTAACGTTTGGCGGCGGTATTACAATCGAAAAAGACTTTTTAGGGCTGTGTGCATCAGCCTTAAACATTTGATTTTCTTCCCAAAATTTATATATTTCTTCTTCTGTTGATTTTGCATCATAAACGGTAGGTAAATCTTGAATTGTGCTGTTCATAATAATTCCTCTTTTGTATATTATAATTTTATACTAACACAAAAAATTGAAAGCATTATAAAAAAATTGTGCAAATTGAAATAAATCAACAAACATGTTATAATATCAATAAGGATATGGGAGTAATAATGACAAAATCAAAAAAACAACATGCTTTTACACTTGCTGAAGTCATGATTGTTCTTCTTGTTTTAACAATATTATTTGCGGCGTTTGCGCCGTTAATTACGCGTCGTCAGCGTAATTCAGCAATGAAACAAGAAGTTTGGAAGTGGTCCAGCCGAAACTATATGGCAGGTCCGATGAACACATATTACAGACCAATCAACAATAATTATTTAGGCGGCATATATATTGGAACCGAACCTGATTCTGATGCGGATGTTTATTCATCATTTACTCCTGTTTCAAAATTGATTGTTCGCTCCGGTTATGTTGCAAACAATGAAATACAACGCCAATTGCAGTTAAGATTCGGACGCTCGGTATATGAAGACCCAGGACAGCTTGCCGCTTCGTTTATTGCGGATAATACAAACTTATTGTTCGGGAAAAATTTCCCAAGTCTTAAAAATAAAACATCTGATGCTTCATATCCTTCTAATAATGTTGCATTTGGCTTTGAGACAATGAATTCAATTCGCGATATTGGGGATGCTCAAGTAAGACCACATAATAATACGGCTTTTGGCAGTAATATATTTTTAGATGCTTACTCAGGAGATAATAATACATTTTTGGGTTCAGGTTCAGGCAAGAATTTGCTCACCGGAAATCAAAATACATTAATCGGTTATAACGCAGGCAGTAAGGCTCAAGTTTCCGCAAATACTCTTATAGGATATGAATCACAAACTGTCCTTGGCAGTTTTAATACCTTTGTTGGGGCGCATACAGGTAATCCGGTAGAAAATTCCGAAGAAGGTCCAAAAGACTACCATTTTAATGTTGCGCTGGGTTACGGAGCACTAAGTTCAATTACTTCAGGCACATATAACGTAGCTGCAGGGGCAGGGGCATTGCGTAACTTAACAACAGGCAGTTACAACACTGCGATAGGATATAATGCTTGTTCCGGTATTACAACACAATCAAATATTACTTGTATCGGCGCGAATTCAGGTCCTGCAAAGAATAGCCCGGTATTTACAGAGCTTGCCATAAAAAAAGATGATACTACCCCGCGTACTTATATCGGTTCAAACCCTAATATTGATGGTGATAATTGGAAATCCTCAGGTAAATTTGGAGGAGATGCTGTTTTAGAAATACATAATTCTATCGGTACAGGAAATTCGGATTTAATCAATAACCCTTCAATAACATCCAATGCAACAACAATAGTCAATGGAAATCTTATTGTACGCGGAAAGACATTTTTAACAATGGGGGATGCATTATATCCATTTTATTACAGTAATAATATTTTTGGAACCGACAGTGATGTAAAATGCGCCGCTAATCAAGTTACATATGAATTTTCCAATTCCGGTAATTGTGCAACTCTATCTCCGATTACAAGTGACAGACGATTAAAAATTATAAAATCAAAAAATAAAGACGGTCTTGCTAAAATTAAACAATTAAAAATTTATAACTATATCTTCAAAGATGACAAAGAAAAAATTAAGCACGTTGGTGTTATAGCTCAGGATTTACAAAAAATATTTCCTAATTCCGTATTTAAAGGGGACAACGGATTTTTAAAAATTCGTATTGATGAGATGTTTTACGCTGCTATAAATGCAATCAAAGAGCTTAATACAAAGATAAATGATATGATTACCCAAACAGAAAAATTTGAAAAAAATATTGATAATATGGAAAAAGAAAATAAAGAATTAAAATCAAAAGTCGAAATGCTGTCTAAACGTGTGGATGCGCTTAAACAAAAATAATTTTTTTTAATATAACTTCGTAAATATCATAATATATTTGAAAAAATAAAGCGTTTAGATTACACTAATAGAAAGTAGTGTGCCGGGTCGGAATTAAAAACCTTACCGGCCTAAGAATAAAAATTAAGGAGAAAAAGAAATGACAAAGAAAAACTTTTTATTTACCTCAGAATCAGTTACGGAAGGCCATCCTGACAAAGTTTGCGACCAAATTTCGGATGCTATTTTAGATGAGTTTCTCTCAAAAGACAATCATTCAAGAGTTGCAGCTGAAACAACAGTTACAACAGGTATGGCATTAATTTGCGGAGAAATAACAGCTGATTGCTATGTAGATATTCCTCAAGTCGTGAGAAATACCATTCGCAATATCGGTTACACAGGCTCATGCTCAGGAGGATTTGATGCCGATACTTGCGCAGTCTTAACAAGTATTGATGAACAATCGACAGATATTGGTAATGGCGTAAATAAAGCCTTAGAAACAAGAAATGGCAACTCTGATACCTCAAATACTGAAACAAATGAAATTGGGGCAGGAGATCAAGGAATAATGTTTGGGTTTGCTTGCAATGAGACACCTGAATTGATGCCTTTACCGATAAGCTTAGCACATAAACTTTCATACAGATTAGCTCAAGTGCGCAAGCAAGGGATTGTTAATTATCTAAGACCTGATGGCAAATCTCAGGTTACTGTTGAATACGTCGATGGTAAACCGTCAAGAATTCATACAATTCTTTTATCAACTCAGCATAATCCCGAAATAAACGAAATAACAGACAATAAAGAAATCCAAAATATAATTGAAAATGACCTTAAAAAGCTTGTTATAGATTATGTATTCGATTCTTGCAATATCAAACCTGATGATAATACAATCATTTTGATAAATCCTTCAGGAAGATTTGTTATCGGGGGACCGCAGGGGGATTCAGGTCTGACAGGTCGTAAAATAATCGTGGATACTTATGGCGGTTATTCACGTCACGGAGGTGGTGCTTTTTCAGGGAAAGATCCTACAAAAGTTGACCGTTCGGCAGCTTATGCAGCAAGATATGTTGCTAAAAATATCGTAGCTTCAGGCTTGGCTGATAAATGCGAAATTGAACTTGCTTATGCGATAGGAGTAGCTGAACCGCTGTCAATCATGGTTGATACTTTTGGAACAGGAAAAATTTCTGATGAAGAATTGTCAAAAATTGTTTCAGAAACATTTAATTTGACTCCGGCAGGAATAATAAATAAATTTGATTTAAGGAATTTACCTGCTAAAAATGGCGGCAAATTTTATCAACTTTTAGCTGCATACGGTCATATGGGCAGAACTGATATTAATGTTCCTTGGGAAATGACTGATAAAGCAGATGAAATCAGAGAAAAAGCAACAACTTGCGGTTGTGGTTGCATATAGATTATACTAATAAAATTTACAAACAAAAAAGACGGAATTAAAAACTCCGCCTTTATTGTGCTTATTTTTCAAGTTTATCAAGTTCTTTAGACAGTTCGATAAGTTTTGATTTTAATTGTGCATTTTCTTTTTTTAAAACCGCAATACGCAAAATATCATTTTCAATTCTATCAGCTAATTGTGTTAGCTTAACATATAATTCTTTTGCAGAATTTACTGCTGTGAAAAACATATCTTCTTTGCGTATTTGATAATACCCTTTATCATCTTTTGATACGGCATCAGGATATATTTGCTTTAAATCCTGAGCTATAACGCCAACTTGAGGAGTTTTCATATTATCATTTTTAAAAATAAAATTGTATATACGCAATTTTGATAAGAAATTTAAACCTCTATTAAACGGTTTTCCTACATTTTTAAGCCTAATATCACTGGATATGTTTTCATTGTACTCAACTCGTCTGGTTCCGGTAGGAGTTAAAATAGGACAACAAGAACCTCCTGAGGTTAAACTTTCCACATCTGCGGACTCGGTTATATTTTTTATCGAATTATGAGCTCTGTCAAATTCTGCATTGGCAGCTTCAAAGCTGTTATTATTATATGAACCGCCGCAACGGTGTGAATCCGCCCCCCAATAATAATTATAACCGCCAAACAAGTTATTAAAAATATCAAAATAACTGTTAGATGCAAGATAAGACCAATTATAAGAATCTCTGCCGTAATAACCTGATCCTTGATAGTCAGCAGATGAAATTGAACACGAATATGCGCAAATGCAATGTTCTCTGGCTGCGACCTTTTCATGAAGATAACCGCTATTATCCATTAAACGCTGAGTGTACTCACTGCCATCCATCCCAATAAGCGGTTTATGCGGTGAAGGGGACTCTTTATATAAACGATATCCCATTAAAGATATGGTATTTGCATAATTTGTATTTGAAGCATTTGGAGCTATTGGGAAAGGAGAGCGCCCTATCATATAAGTTTGCCCTCTGACAATCAAGTTCCCGTTTACAATCACAGATGCATTACCTAAATATCCGTTTGCATTTGCAGAATAAGGATACGGGTATCTGCTTGCAGAACCTGACGGATTATGTACTTCCAGTGTTGCTGCACTGTTAAACGCTGAAGTTGGTCCGCCAATAAATACTCGTTCAACATTATCATTACCAAAAAATGATCTTGCAGTCGAACTCATTACTGTATTATCAACTCCATGACCTCCGATACATGTCTTATTGCTTGCGGATGAACTAATTCCGGAACAAGCCTTATAACCAATTGCCGTATTATTTTTAAAACTTCCGTATGAATCAGACTGAGGATTTTCGGATGATAGTGCCGCATATCCAAGTGCTGTATTATACTGACCGCCGGCATTTGAGCTATTACCTATAGCTACGTTATCAGAACCTTTTACATTTATATCATTTCCTACAGCGGTTACACGATTACTCTCAGTTGAACGGGTGGTCAAATTATTTCCGATAATTGTGTTATAATCGCCGGTTGAAGCATTATAAGAATTATATCCGACAAATACATTTGCGTTTCCTGATGTAAGTTCTGAGCCTGCCCCGACTCCGACTCCCACATTATAACTGCCGGTAGTTAATTTCCTGAGTGCACTATAACCAAATGCCGAATTGTCCTGACCCGTTGTAATTGAATCCAATGCATATCTTCCAAGTGCCGTATTCCCTGATGCACCTGTACCAATATTCATTTTTGTTATATCATTTAAGTTTGAAGGATTATACTGAAAATTTATTTTATTATAACTTCCTCCCAATAGAATATTGGAATTTGCAGCAAATAAATATCCGACCTTTGCACCGTCACGTCGAAATTCAATTTGTTTTTGAAAATCTTTTCCTTCGACTTGATTTGTTGAACGAATTATTAATTTTGAATACGGTTGATAGGTTGTTCTGATGTCTTCTAAATCAGTAGGGGTAATACCTATTAAAATCTGCTGCATCATCGTTCTTGCAGGCGCATCAGCAAATATATCATTTGAATTACTTGCAGCTACAGTATCCCAAACATTATCAAGAGAAAAACCTGTATAACGTGAGGTAAAAATAGGGGCGACTGCTGCCAATATAACAGTCATAACTGACATTATTACCATTAGCTCCGCAAGTGTAAATGCTGTTATATTTTTTACCAATCTCATTTACTTATGCTCCCTTTCAAGTTTTTTTACTCTTGAATTAATTAAAGAAATTTGTCTTTTTATGTTCTTTTGATCAGATTTGATTGCGAATAAATCATTTTTAATAACAGAAATTTTATTGCTTAAATCATCAAATTTTTGCGCCAACTGCTTTAATGAATTAATCAGTGCATAGAACATATCCTCAAATCGGATTTTAAAATATCCGTTATCATCTACTGACACGGCATTTGGGAAAATTTGTTTAAGCTCTTGTGCTATAACACCGACGTGATGAATGTGAGGTTTGGATTTATACTCGTAATTATAAGGTTGCAGCTTCAATAATTTTTCTAATCCGTCATTATTAGGAGAAATAGCTGTTTTCAACCTGATATCAGAGGAAATATTAGGACAACCGTTTCCGTTCGGATAACCGTCATTTGTAGAACAACTTCCCAAACGATAAAATACGTTTACTGATTTAGGATTAGCAGTAATAAGTTCTTTACAAACAAAATTGTTGTAGTTTAAAATTGATTGATAAGCATCTGAGCTACATCTGTAATATGGGGTTTCAAGAGCATAAGTACCATAACTGACAGAATTTGTGTCAGTAAAGGTATTAACAGATAAATTTCCCTCATCATCAGCAGGGAAAAAGTTCCCTCTGACAACCAAATTTGAATTAATTACAACATTCCCATAAGTAACACCATTGATAGTGTTGTTATGAACCTCTAATACAGAACGTCCTGCAAACCCTCTTGTTCTTTTTGAAGATGGTTTTCCGCCTAAGAATATATGTTCCCCTGTATCGGTATTAAAAGTGCTTGGAGTATTATTAGTAGAATAGCCGGATGTATAACCGATACAAGTCTTAGAGCCGGAATTGCCAGTCATTGAATTACATGAATTATAACCTATGGCAGTAAGATTGGAAACATTCGGATCTCCGGTAGAATAAACATCATAACCGATAATAGTATTATTTGCGGCACCGGAACCTGCAAATACAGAGCCGACTATAGTATTATAAGAAGCGGATGTATCAGTAAAACCATTGCCTGTATCAGCACCGATAAAAACATTATGCAAACCTTTTGTTTCTTTTTTTGTGTCATTGGGGCTAAGATGATCTACATAAGCCATTGAGTTATAGCCTAGCGCGATGTTACCTGTTGGGGGAACAGTTGTTTCAGCACTGCCGAGTCCTGAGCCAGAACCGATAAATATTCCGTTTACAGTCTGCGTTGTATTAGAAGCACCGAATTTTTCGGCAGCACGATTACCTATAGCAATTATATATTGAGGAGTAGAACCGCCGTTTTTACCCAAAAGAGAATGTTGCATTGCTCCTGCGCCCATGACGGTTAGAGAATGCGCATAGGTATTATTTATCAGATTAGAAGTGCCGTAAATAGTAGATTTAGAAGTATTGTAAGGGGATAATGATGAACCAAATATTATACTTGAATCACTGACATACAAATTTGCGGCATCAAGCCCTCTGCCTTGTTGTTTGGAATCTGCGGAAAATCTGAACTGAATCTGTGGCTGATTATAGCTTGCACTGTTATAGGTTATTTGCCCCGAATCAACGACAAGTTTCCCTGCTCCGGCATCATTTGCAGTTGGAACCATCCCAACATATACACTTGATGTCCAAGTTTCAACACCGGGGTCAAAATAGGCATCACGCTCAATATCACCTGTCACATAATTCCAAATAGATTCGGTTTGGTGGGTTTCTGCAACGTGTCGTTTTGTAATAATAGGAGCAAGGGCAGCAAATAAAACCGCAATTATGACGATTACGATTAATAATTCAGTAAGTGAAAATGCATTGTATCCCTTTTTTATCCTCAAAATTTAGCTCCAAAGATAATATTTTATTATATTAATTATAACATATTGAGCGTAAACATTCAATAAAATTAACAAATTGTGACATTTATAACTAAAAATTTATCCTTTGAAAAATGACATGGTAATATTAATGATGTTATGAAAAATTTACCTGTCAAATGGATTATATGCACAATAATTATACTTGGAAATTTTTTGGGCATGTTGGATTCGACAACTGTACAGCTTGCATTGTATCCTATTTCTCAAGGGTTAAACATTTCGCTATCGCAGGTACAGTGGATTATTATTGCATATATGCTTGTTATGACAGTATTTTTACCGTTTTTTGGAAAAATCGGAGATTTATATCCTAAAAACAAAGTTTATGCATGCGGTTTTTTTATGTTTGCACTTGGCGCGATATTTTGTACAATTTCACCAAATTTTGCGATTTTAATCACTTCAAGATGCATTGAAGCACTCGGGGCATCAATAATGTTGGCAAACGGACCTGCAGTAATTGCAACATTATTTCACGGCAAAAACAGAGGGAAAGCACTTGGGATAAACGGTTCACTTGTCGCAATTGGCGGGATGTTAGGACCTGCTATTGGCGGTATGATGATAAACTTTTTCGGATGGAGGACTATATTTCTTCCTTCAGTTCCTATCGCTTTGATTTGCGGGTATTATGCGTACAGAATGATACCTTATTATGTCAGAAGAAAAGAACTTAAATTTGATTATAAAGGTTTTCTATATTTCGGTATTTCGCTTTTGTCGCTGCTACTTGCAATTTCACAGGGACACAGTTGGGGATGGAAATCCGTGCAAATTTTAATGCTCGGAATACTTACACTTTTATTCGGAGGATTATTTTATTTTAGAGATAAAAAAATATCATATCCGATGATAAATTTTAAAATGTTTAAAATTAAACCGTTTACTTTTGGTAATATAGCTGTAATGACTTCATATATGACAATGTTTACAAATGCAATTTTGCTGCCTTTATTTTTGCAGGGAATTTTAAAATATGACGCTTTTACGACAGGTTTATTAATTTTACCTTATTCTGTCGCATCCGCAGCAGTTGCACCGTTTGCAGGAGCATACTCAGGAGTTCACGGAAGCAAAATTTTAACAAGAATCGGACCATCAGTTTATATATTTGCGCTTTTAATATTTACAACTTTCGGACTTGAGACCAAAATGTGGCAAATAGTGGGAGCATCAGTAATTATGGGTATTGGGAATGGATTATTCCAATCTCCGTCAAATAACGCAATAATAACAAGTGTCAAAACAAATGAACTTGGGGTTGCCAGCGGTATACTCTCACTTTCAAGAAATCTTGGCAATATTTTGGGAGTAGCTATAACGATTACTCTATTTGAAAGTTTCAGAGAAATTTTTGCCCATAACGGCAAACAAACAGCATTTTTGCAATCATACCATACAACTATGTGTGTCGGCATTTTGTTTGGAATAATTTGTCTTACCTGCGCAACTATAGCCTACCACAAATCCAATTCAAAGAATATTTAGTAAAATATGTTGAAATATTTAATTTACCATATTATTATATAAGTGTAACATTTACACTAAACAAAAATATGAATGGCGGAATTTATGACAGATAATAAAATTAGAAATATAGCTATAATAGCTCACGTTGACCATGGTAAAACAACTCTTGTGGATTGCTTATTAAAGCAGGCAGGGGTATTCAGAGAAAATCAACATGTAGAAGAACGTGTCTTAGACAGTAATGATTTGGAAAGAGAAAGAGGAATAACAATTCTTTCAAAAAACATAGCAATAAATTATAAAGACACAAAAATAAATGTAGTTGACACTCCGGGACACGCTGATTTTGGCGGTGAAGTTGAACGTGTTTTAGGTATGGTCGATGGAGCACTTTTAATTGTAGATGCTGCTGAAGGACCAATGCCTCAGACAAGATTTGTGTTGTCAAAAGCCCTAGAATTAGGTTTAAAAATTATAGTTGTCATAAATAAAATTGATAAACCTGCTGCTGAACCGCTTACAGCTCTTGATAAAGTTTTTGATTTGTTCACGGAATTAACGGACAGAGCCGATTTAATAGATTTCCCGTTTATATTTGCAAGCAGCTTAAACGGTTTTGCAATAAAAGAGCTTGAAGATGAACCCAAAGATATGATTCCTTTGCTTGACTGTATTTTAGAAAATATAGCACCGCCTGAAGGTGATTCTTCCAAGCCGTTTCAATTTAGGGCAACGACCCTTGATTATAATGAATATGTTGGCAGAATTGTAATAGGAAGAATAGCGCAGGGTGTTGTTCACAGTCAGGATACTGTTTGTTGGATTCAGGCTGACGGGGCACAAAGTAAAGGTAAAATCACAAAATTATTCGGATTTCATGATTTGGGCAGAATTGAAATACAAGAAGCAAATGCAGGTGATATTGTAGGTATTGCGGGCTTTTCCGATATTCAAATCGGGGAAACACTTTGTGACCCTGAAAATCCGCAAGCTTTGCCACTAATAAAAGTTGATGAACCAACACTTCAAATGAATTTTTCCGTTAATGACAGCCCGTTTGCGGGACAAGAGGGTAAATTTGTTACATCTCGGCAATTAAGAAAAAGATTGTACACAGAACTTGAAAAAAATGTTAGTTTGCGCGTTGAAGATACAGATTCAACCGATTGTTTCAAAGTTTCAGGGCGAGGAGAATTACATTTAAGTATTCTTATTGAAACAATGCGCCGAGAAGGATATGAATTTGCGGTATCAAAACCGGAAGTAATTTTTAAAAGTATTAATGGGGAACAATGCGAACCCTACGAAAATTTGATTGTTGATGTTCCTGATGAATATGCAGGTTCCGCTATAGAAAGGCTATCAAATCGCAAAGGCGAAATGAAAGATATGAAATCCGCAAAAGGAAGAACTCATTTAACATTTCATATCCCTGCAAGAGGGTTAATCGGTTTCAGAAACGAATTTATCAGAATGACAAGAGGGGAAGGTATTATGTATCATACTTTCTTGCATTACAGACCTTATGCCGGGGATATCAACAGGCAAAGATGCGGTTCAATTATTGCGCACGAACAAGGGGAAGCTATTCCTTATGCTTTGGCACAATTTGAGGACAGAGGGGTATTTTTTGTCACTCCTAAAACGAAAGTTTACCGCGGAATGATTATAGGAGAAGGCAACAGACCTCAGGATATCGTTGTTAACATCTGCAAAACTAAAAAATTAACCAATATGAGAAGCTCGACTGCGGATGTTATGGTTACTTTGCAAGCTCCGAGAATTTTATCACTTGAAGAAGCTTTGGAATATATTTCAGATGATGAACTTGTTGAGATTACTCCTGAAAACATAAGATTAAGAAAAGCTGATTTAAATAAAAAAATATACAATTAAAAATTATTCAATAATTTTACCTTCAAAGAGGTCTAATACCATATTAACATTATCTGAATGAAATGCAGAATCTTCGCGTTTTTGAGGATTATTTGTTTTTAGAGTTTTTTTTTCATCTGAATTCGAATTATCTGAAGACAAATCAGATTCAGCAGCTTCATCAACATCCTGTACAATTTCTTCTGTGTCATCTTGCGGAAGAATTAGAGGCTTCTTTGGTTCCGACTTTTGAGTTGTTGCAGAAGCTTCTTTGCGCAAATCATCATCCCCTGCCTGAGGCGCTCTCAAAATAATTTTTGGATTACCACCTACAACAGCCTTGACGGCATTTTCAATCAGTGAAAGTCTGTCAGATTCGTCTCTGAACTTTGACAGCCAACTGTCACTTTTTATCGCTATTATAACTTCATCATCCGAAAACTTCACGGGAATTGCGTGCTGTTTTAGGATTGCGCGTGACGCAAAACTTGAAACATTATCTAAAAATTTCGCCCATGTATTTTTTATTCCTGTATCAGCATTGTCTTGTGACTTCAACTTAGAAGTTGAGCTTGATACAGGTGTCTGTACATGTGAAGGTTTATCTTCATTTTTCTGCTCATTTAGAACCTTGGAAGGTTTAATATCTTCTTTTTTATTCACTTCCATTTTATTAACAGGCATTGGAGGAGTATTATAAGAAGGCACTGTTTTAACCGAATGCCCTGCTTCAAGCTGTTGTATTCTTGCCTGCAGCTGCGATAATTTAGTATTTTCTAACAAATTTGACATATCTAAAACTGCTACATCGAGCCATAATTTAGGATTTGTAGACAACTTAAGTTCTTTAATATAACCCGCACATTTGTCTAACAGGGATACAAGTTGATGTGTTTCAATATCAGCAAGTAAATCTGAAAGTATTTTTATCTGTTCTTCATTTAATTGAACAACACCTTGAATGGATTTTGATTCAACAGACTTTAATATAAGCGCATTTCTTAAATATTCAAGAAAATTAGACAAAATTTGAGAAGGTTCATTTCCTTGATTATAAATATCATTCAATACATCAAGGGCAGAATTAGACTCTGATTTTATTATTTTTGAAAACAATTCGGTTAATGAGGTAAACGACAAACGTCCAAGCAATCTGTTTATATCATCAACAGAAATTGCTTCTTTTGAAGAATTCAGAACACTGAGTTGGTCTAAAAGAGCAATACTGTCACGCATTCCGCCCGCAGAATTTGATGCGATATAATTCAGCGCATCATCAGTAATATTAATATTTTCACTGTCTGATATATAGCGCAAATGTTTTGAAATATCATCAGTTGTAATACGCTTAAAATCGAATCTTTGGCACCTGCTTTTTATGGTATCCAAAACCTTATGAACTTCTGTGGTTGCAAGTATAAAAACTACATTTTCAGGTGGTTCTTCAAGTGTTTTTAATAACGCATTAAAAGCAGTCGGTGTAAGCATGTGTACTTCATCTATAATATATATTTTGTAGCGGCTGTGGACAGGCGCCATAGCAACATTTTGAATAATTTCTTCAGCATCACTTACTGAGCGATTACTTGCCGCGTCAATTTCAATAACGTCAATCGGTATGGATTTTGTTATATTTAGACAATTTTCACACTCGTTACAAGGTGAAATTGTAGGACCCTTTTCACAATTCAAAGACTTTGCAAAAATACGGGCGGTAGAAGTTTTACCCGTTCCACGAGGTCCGGTAAAAAGATAAGCATGAGCAATTCGATTTGATTCGATTGCGTTTGTCAAAGCTTTTTTTACATGTTCTTGCCCGACAATTTGCTCTAAAACCTGCGGTCTGTATTTTCTGTATAAAGGTACATAACTTTTATTCATGATAATGTTATTATAACAAAGATTTTTATAAAAAGGACAGATTATGAACATTATTAAACCAAATAAGCTTCAAAAAGGTGATACAATAGCAATTATTGCACCGGCAGGGAATGTCGAAAAAGATAAAATACTAAATTCCGTAAGATATTTTGAAAATTTAGGCTATAAAATTAAACTCGGCAAAAATATTTTCAATCAAGACAGATACCTTGCAGGAACAGACGAAGAACGACTTAACGATTTACACGAAGCTTTTGCGGATAATGAAGTAAAAGCTATTTTTTGTGCAAGAGGGGGTTATGGCTCAATCAGGCTTATAAACAGAATTGATTATGAACTTATCAGAAATAATCCTAAAATATTTTGCGGCTATTCGGATGTAACAGCTCTTTCACTGATGTTCTTAAAAAAAGCCGGTTTGATAACGTATTCTGCCCCGATGCCTAAGGGTGATTTTCAACCCGAAGATATAGATAAATTTACAGAATATAATTTTTGGAATGCACTCACAAATAACTCGCTAACAATTACAACTCAAAACTTAAAAACTTATAAAGACGGAGATGCCAAAGGGATTTTATGGGGGGGAAACTTAGCGACAATTTGTTCGTTATGCGGACTTGATTTTATTCCAGACGAAAAATTTATATTTTTTGCGGAAGATTTAAATGAACCTGTTTACAAGATTGACCGCTCATTAAGACAATTAATGAATATTGATAAATTCAGACAAAATGTTTCCGCTGTTATATTAGGAGATTTTTTAGGGGTAGAGGAGTATAACGACCAACTTGGCAAACTGTTCAATGAACTTGCACAAGAGCTAAATGTTCCTGTTTACGGCGGTTATCAAATATCACATGGCAAAACAAAAGTTACTGTACCAGTCGGTGCAAATTGCCAACTTGAAAACAAAAATTTGCATATAAATTACTGATAAAAATTCACAAACCTGTAAGTTGGGCTTACGCCCAGCATTAAATTATATACAGATTTTTTTTATCAAACATTGCTTTTATATTACAGAATATTAAAAACTTATCAAAATTTATTTTACAAACTACCCTACCGGACTGGAAAAATTACTAATGTTTTAAGATTTACAAATATACATAATTTTCTATGAGTTCGTTTTTTAAAGGTTTTTGTTTGATATATCAAAAGCCTGAACAACACAAGGAGGTTAAAATGTCAATTAAAAAACTAACTGCGGCAGCGGCGATTGCTGTTGGAATAGCAACATGTTCCTTGAATAGTGCGATGGCTGCCTGCCCGTGTACACAAAACGAAGCACTTCCTGTAGTGACAGGACCGTCAGATTGCGCAAAACCGCAATGTGATAAGTGTAAGCGTTCAAAAGCAGATTGCGGCTGTAAAAAGAAAGCATGCCCCGTTAAAACCCCATGCAACAACGAAATTAGCTGCGATAAACCTGCAGTTCCATCTCAGGCACTATGTCCGCAATCAGGTAAACCTGACAGAGCTGAAATGAAACAAGTTTACGGCTATCCGCAAGCTATTTACGGTACAAATAATTATGTCGGGGAACCCGCTAACTCTATTTTTTCAACAGAAACAGCAATGAAAGGCTGTCCTGCATCGAGATTATCATCTGATATCGCAGGCACAACGATTTCAACCCAAACACAAAGCCAAATAACAGGGGCTGCAGCTTCAATGCCGTGTTTAAATGAATTGCCTCGTTGCAATAACGGAGTAAGTGTAAATATGGGTGAAAATAAAGGTTGCCCGATTGATATCAAATCAGCTAATTCAATTAATGCTGTTAAAAAATCATTAGTACCTTACACAATACATGAAAACATTACAGGTGCAGCAGCTCCTGCTTACGGCGGAGGGTGTTCGTTTCCGGACGTTCCCAATGGTTATTGGGCTGCTTGCGATATTGATAAATTAGCAATAAACAATGTTGTTGTCGGCTACCCTGACGGGATGTACAGACCTAACAGAAACATTTCAAGAGCAGAATTTGCAACCATGCTTGTAAAAGGCTTCAATATGAATGCGCACGGTGCAACAACTTCAAAATTCTCTGATGTTTCAAGAAACAACTGGGCTAATGCAGCAATAGCAAAAGCTGTTGACGAAGATTTGCTAAGAGGCTATCCAAATCACACGTTCAAACCGCATAATAACGTAACACGTGTAGAAGCACTGACTTCCATTTCAAAAGGTATGACTTGCAATATTGATTCTTGTAAGGCAGACGAAATTTTAAGCAAATACTCTGATGGCAATTTAGTCCCGAACTGGGCAAGAATTCCTGTAGCAAAATCACTGCAAAACGGGGCTCTTAGCGATAGTCCGAATCCGAATTTGATTATGCCAAACAGAGATGCAACAAGAGCGGAAATTGCGTCAATGATGCAAAATACACGTGTTGCGCTGGGTTATGACAAGAACCCTAAAACTGCACACAACATTTGCCCCGCTTGCCCGATTGAGAAAAAAGCTTTAATTGAACAGGAAGAAATTGTTAAAATTCCTACATTAAAACTTTCTATGATAGATCAGGTCAATGCTAAATCATCTCACGTTGGTCAGTATTTCAGAGCTAATACACTTGAAGACGTAACAATCAACGGAGTAAAATATCCGTGCGGTTCTACAGTTACAGGTCAGGTTGTTGAAGTTATCAGACCGTCAGGATGTGATAAAGGTGCTTTAAAATTAGCATTTACAAGTATTTCACACGGAAAATGCAAGGCAAAATTACCAAAACAAATTTTGCAGGCTCAGGTTAATAAACAGAAAAACTTGAATCCTGTTGCAAGACTTGTTCAAATGCCATTTACTTGGGCAGGTTCATTGGTTGGTGTTGTAGGTAGAACTGCAGGCGGAATATTAACTAACGTTGGTAATGCCGCAGAAAATATTTCAAATGATGCAGGTTATATGCTTGGTCACTCATTCTCAGGTCAGTTTGGTGCAGCATCAAGAAGCTTGGCTGACGGGGTGTTTGAAACTGTAAAAGCCCCTGTTGATGTTACAAGAACGGCAATATCCGGTACTATGGGACTATTCCAAACTACAGGTGACGAATTTGCATATCTTGTAGACCCGAGAGGTTACAAAATCTCGGCAGTTAATCCGAGAGAACATATAACAATAGCCTTTGGCTGCAACGAATAGAAATATATTCAATATAAAAGACGGATTTGACTTTATTCAGATCCGTCTTTTTAATAATATTAAAATCTCTTAACTTAATTTACAAAACAAAAACAATAATATAATATATAACTGTTATGGAAAATAAAGAATTAAATGAAAAAATCAGCGCTTTGACGCTAAAAATGGCACAAGAGCCAAACAATATCGAAAATTATCACGAACTTGCAGAGCTTTATTTAGAAATTCAAAACTATGATAAAGTTATGTCAGTATTAGACAGTTTGCTCGCAATTAAGCCCGATGATGTTCAAGCATTAGTCGGCATGGGTACAATGTGGTTTTATGAACGTGATTTCAGAAAATCTTTACAATACTACAACAAGGCATTGGAAGTTAATCCCAAGAATTACCTTATTTACTATAATATGGGGAATGTTTTTGCGGAATGGAAAAACTTTGATAAAGCATTGTTCTATTATAACAGGGCAATTGACCTGAATTCAACAAATGCAGAAATCTACAATGCAATTGCGCTTTTGTATCAGGATAATAAAGAATATGTCGAATCTAAGGCATATTATGAAAAGGCTTTATCTATAGAGCCGGATAACGTAAACGCCCTTATAGACTTAGGGAATGTGTGTTTCAAACTTTATGATTATGAAACCGCATTAAAACTGTTTAAAAAAGTGTTCGTTTTAGCTCCTGATAATGAACTGGTTGCAGTTTGCATAGGGAATGCTCTTACTTTGACAAAAGACCGAGAACAGGCCTACGGTTATTATGAAAAAGCTCTTACAATGACTGATAATAAATATGATATTTATATTTGTTATGCAATTTCACTAACCGAATTTAAAGAATATGATATAGCAGAAGGCATGTACAAAAGAGCAATAGAAAATAATCCTAAAAAATCTAATGCTTATGTCCTTTTAGCTAATTTATATTCAAATGAAGGCAGAATTGAAGAAGCTATAGAAACATATCGTCAGGCATTGCATGTTGATCCTAACAATGCAGAAATATTTGAGCTTTTGGGTAATGCACATTACATTGGCAATGATGTTGATCAGGCAATTCAGTCATACCGTGCAGCTATTGCAATTGCACCTACAAATGACGAGTACAGATTAATTTATTCTCAGGTAATGGAAGATTACATAGAGGCTGCACACAAGGGCTAAATAATGAGATATGTTGGAGAAGATATAGGAATTTTAAGTCGAATCGGTTCTGCCGTTTCGTACTTAACCGGCGGGCTGTTTGGTTTTATTGCTATTATTGTAATGCATTTTGCAAAAAAATACCCGACAAGATTTTTTAAATTTAATGCTTATCAATCAATAATTATATCTTTTATTGTATTTGTAATAGCAATGGGATGGAGTATAATTTTCAATTTGCTCTCTCATATACCATTTATACAACTGATTGTGTCATGGGTTGATTTTCTTTTAAATAAACCGATATTTTTCTATCGTTCATTTTCAGAGATAGTCGTTGGAGCAATCACTATATACTGTACAATTTTTTCACTTTTGGGGAAATATCCGATTATTTTTAAAATTTCGGGCCTATTAAAACGATAATATCTGTTGACAAACAGTTTTGGTTGATGTTTTATATAATTACACAAGCCGTTTGCGTGCTGAAATATAAACGGATGTGAATATCATTCCGAATACATTTGAATCTCAGCCCAAATTTTCAGAAACAAGTGCGGAATGACAAATTTAAAAAGTAGCCGAAAGCGTGACGCCCAAGCGTGTTTCAATAAAGGCAGAGTATGGGCAAATTGGTAAAAAGGAGAAATTATGCCAACCATTAACCAATTAGTACGTCAAGAAAGAAAAGTACTAAAATCAAAAACAAAATCTCCTGCTTTGATGAATTGTCCTCAAAGACGCGGAGTATGCACAAGGGTTTACACAACAACCCCTAAAAAACCAAACTCAGCTCTTAGAAAAGTTGCCAGAGTTAGATTAACAAACGGATTTGAAGTTACTTCATATATTCCGGGCATCGGTCATAACTTGCAGGAACACTCTGTTGTTATGATTAGAGGCGGTCGTGTTAAGGATCTTCCGGGTGTTCGTTATCACATTATCCGTGGTACATTGGATACTGCAGGTGTTGCAAACAGAGCAAAATCAAGATCTAAATACGGTGCTAAAAGAGATAAAAAAGGAGGTAAGAAGTAATGTCAAGACGTTCTAAACCTGCAAAAAGAATTCC
>CACXFH010000056.1 GCA_902766975.1 uncultured bacterium
TTGATAATTTATATCGGGATAAAACAAAGGGTATAGAATTTGAAACGATGAATAAACTTTGTTTTGCTCTGGATTGCAAAACGGGTGATTTGTTTACATATATTCCTGATTAGAAATTAACCTGCAATCTGTTCTGTCGGAGCTAAAGACCTTAAAAATAGTGCACTGCTTTCACTCATTACATATAAAAATGAGAATTAATGCGGTGTGCGTATATGTCTTTGTTATGCGCTAAACAATCAGTTATGCAGCAGCAAAAATTATTGTAAAATTCAACATGACAATATATTGGATTTTCGTTATATTTTTGTGGTAAATTCTATATCGTAGCATTTAAATATTTGGAGAATTATGCTTGTAAAAATATATACAGACGGAGCGTGTTCTGGGAACCCCGGTAAAGGGGGTTACGGGACTATACTTATGGCAGAAGATGCAAACGGTACCCTTCATAAAAAGGAATTGACACAAGGATATAAAAATACTACAAACAACAGAATGGAGCTTATGGCTGTAATTGTGGGATTAGAAGCCTTGAAAAAACCTTGTGAAGTCGAAATTACATCCGATTCAAAATATGTTGTGGATGCTTTTAATCAAAATTGGATTGACGGTTGGATTAAAAAAGGATGGAAAAATTCACAAAAAGAGCCGGTGAAAAATCGTGACCTTTGGGAAAGATTATTAAAAGCAAAAGACCCTCATAATGTCAAATTTATTTGGATAAAAGGACATGCCGGACACGAATTTAATGAACGCTGCGACAGGATGGCTGTGGAATCCGCTAACAGTGACAATCTGCTTGAAGATAATTTTTAAACATATTTCATAAGTCGATTTAACAGTTCACTTTTGGTATGAAACCCCGAAAATTCATCAATTTTGTTTCCGTCTTTAAATATAATAAAAGTAGGATAACCGCTTATTTTGTACCTGCTGATTATATCAGGACTTTCATCTCCATCGATAATCCCGATTCGAATTTGAGATTTTTCAAATTCTTGCAATTCCATGCGCTGTTTCATACAATAACTGCACCAAGTTGCGTAAAATTCAACAACTTTTAATCCTGTTTCAATTTCTTTATCAAAATTTTTTTCATTTAATTCTATAATCATATTCACCTCATTTGCATAATAAACAAAAACAAAAAACTACACACCACTAATATGGCTATCCGAAATAATTATTTTTACAAATAGTTTGATTTGTTAAATATTATTAAAAAATATAAGAAATCTGACAATTTTGTAAATTTAAAATACTTTATATAAATACAGGGGATAAAGAATAAAAATGGGGAAATACGAATATAAGAATACATCATAGATATTCACAGCGACTTTTGCCGATTATTACGGCAAAAGAAAATTTGTTTGCAATTAAAATTTATAAACACACAGAGTGAAGTTCGGATTATATATAAAACAACCTCCCATAAAAAGGAGGTTGTTGTCTTTTATCAAAACATTTTTTCTATTTTATCACGTATAATCTTTTCGGATTCTTGTTTATAATTTATTTTGCCGGAAGTAATCGGTTGTTTGAAATTGTATGACGGGGAATCAACAATTATATAAGGGGGCATAATGGATTTTTTATACAAAGCTGATGCCATGCGGCGATAGAATTTTTCAAGCCATTGCTGTTTTTGTTCACTCGTAATTTTGTGAGTTTTTTCATACAAAAATTCACAATGAAGCATATCATCGTAAGATTGATGTTTATTTTCAATTCTCCATATAACCTCGTCAAGAAATTCATAAGGCATAAGAGCATCTTCTGCAATGAGAGGCTTGCCTGTTTGCGGATTTATTGCAAGCTCGGCTCCGGGGCGTTTTTCAATAACACTTTGCGGAATTACATCTTTTTGGTTACGATTTTTATTCATCCACCTTGCAAGTGCAAAAAGTTTTGTTTTTGTAACATCCGCAATCGGTGCAAATCCGCCTGACATATCTCCGTTTATTGTTGCATAACCCATATAGGCTTCGGATTTATCAGATGTTGCTATTGGCAGACATGAATCAAATTCATTGCTTACTCCCCACAAAAACATTGCTCTTGAACGTGCCTGAATATTATCCGGCGTAAATGATTTTTTATATCTGCAATCCCAATTTTTCTCTACATCCTCGAATAATTTTTGCAGACAATTATTTGTAGTTTCAAACATATCTTTAATCGGTGCTTGTGCAAAGCCTATACCCAAATTTTGCGCCAACATTTCCGCATCATTTTTGCTTGTATCTGAAGTGATTTTTGAAGGCATACTCACCCCAAAAACATTTTCACACCCCAACGCATCTGCTAACAATACAGCGCAAACCGTTGAATCAAGCCCGCCTGACAACCCCAGCACCGCACGCTTAAA
>CACXFH010000057.1 GCA_902766975.1 uncultured bacterium
CGAAACACTAAATATAAATAGATTCATTAACCCCAAAACATATAAACTCCTAAATAATAAACACTAAAAGAGACCATTAGGATGCAGAAAACGACCCACTCAACTTGTTGAGTGGTTTTTTTTGCCGCCTTGCAGAGTGATTTATTTACCTAATTCACTTGCTTTTTTTGTTGTTTTATCTATAACATCATAAAAAACTTTTGAGGATTCATATTTTTTCATTTCTTGTATTCCTACAAAAGTGCATCCGCCTTTTGTTGCAACGTTATCTATTAATGTTTGAACAGATGTATCTCCGCGACTAAAAATCATTTGGGCTGAGCCGAGAGCTGTTTGAGTTGCAAGAGTAAGGGATTTTTCATATTCAAGTCCGAGTTTTTCGCCTGCGCGCGCCATATCTTCAATTACCTGATAGAAAAATGCAGGTCCCGAGCCTGAGATTGCCGTAACAATATCCATTTGTTTTTCGGTTACCGTAATACATTTACCGATTGAAGACAGTAAGTTTTGTGTAAATTCAACATCATCTTTTGTTGCATTGGAACCTGCACAAATACCGAACATCCCTAGCTTTACGAGTGCAGGAGTGTTTGGCATTATTCTTATTACCCTTGTGCCTTTATTCAAGGCTGATTCAATTTTTTTGACAGTTACTCCGGCGCAGATTGAAACAAGTAATTTTTCAGGAGTAATAATATCTTTTATTTCTTCAAGTACGGAAATCGCCTGATTCGGTTTTGTAGCAATAAAAATTACATCGGATTCTTTTGCAAGTTTTTTATTATCGCAATAAATTTCTATTCCCAATTTGACAGATGCTGAATTTGCAAATTCAGTATTGACTTCCGAGCCTATAATTTTATATTGGTCTTTTATTGCGCTAATTATTGCACCTGCCATTTTTCCGCATCCGATAAACCCTATTTGCTTCATATTATTTAATTATTCCTCTCTATTTTTGTTGACTATTTATTTTGTTTACTATAACATCTGAATTATACGATAAAAATAGCAAAGGGAATAAAAAAATGAAACGTACACTAGAAGGAACTAAAAGAAAAAGACAAAATGTAAGCGGCTTCAGAGCAAGAATGTCAACCCCAGGTGGCAGAGAAGTATTAAACAGACGTCGTGCAAAAGGGCGCCATAAATTGGCTATCACAGCTAAGGAAAGAGCATAGTATCATAATTATCCCCTCTACCTCCGGGAGAGGGAAGAAAATCAAGTTGAATATACGAAACTTGGTTTTCGGTTGAGGGTATTGTAAAGGGCAATATCATGCTTCCAAAACAATATCGTTTAAAAAAAAGAACCGCTTTTAAAGCAACATATAAAGTTAGACACTCCTCCCATTCGGGTGGAGTAACTTTGTTTGCAGGGATAGAAAAAAAAGAAGATATTCCCACGAGAGTAGGTTTTGTAGTAAGTAAAAAAGTTCATAAACGAGCAGTTAAAAGAAATCGCCTAAAGCGTTTATTACGAGAAAGTTATAGACAGCTTTTAAAAGAGAACAATTTGTATGGTTCAGATAAGTTTTTATCTTTGGTTTTTGTGGGCAGCGAAAATGCTTTGGGCAAAAGTTTTGACGAAATAAAAAATTCCGTTAAAAAAACATTGGAGAAACTTTAATGATTCTTGAAGGTATGTATTTTCAAAACGAGATTATGCACTCCGAAACAAGGGTTTATCCTCAGTTTCCGACTATAACATCAGGACTTGTTGAGGGTACGGATGCTGTTTATCGATACGGGTTACGAGAATCCTCATATCCTGATTTGGTTATTGTTGATGAATTAACGGACGGCAAGGGCAGTTTTATTCCTGCGGGGCATTATGAACTTGCCCTATCAGATGACAGGCAATTTTTACTATTGTTGGAAGCCAAAGAATTGCGTGCAATAATACCGGTTTTCAAAGTTGAAGTTTCAATGAGCGAAACTCCTCAGGTACATGACAGAAAATCTTTAAAAGCAAAACAAAAAAAAGATAAAGAGATTTGGAAAACCAACCGCAAGCGTGAGCGTAAGGGTATGCCGCCGGTGAATGAAGAAGAACAAATATATCAAGAAGCTTCTATTGAATATAATAAAGACGGAAAATATTTTATAATACGCTATGAGCGAGGAGATGTAAAAGCTTGGGCTGCTGTTAAAGCTCCACAAATCAGACAAGAACGTAGATAATTGTAATCAGTGTGATTATCATAAATATTGCGACAACTGTCCAAAAACGGGAAATCCCTGTTTTTAACGGTACAGAATTCATAGTTGTCACTTGGGGTTTAGACTTTTGCGTTTTTTTAGCCGATGTTTTTTTCTTTGAAGTTTTCACGGCTTTGTCTTTAGCCTCAAGATATTTATCCGACAATGATTTTTTTGACGGGGTTCCTGTTATTAAAAGCTCTGTATCATACCTCAATTTTAAAATATCCGAATTTTCTTTTTTATAAAATACTGAATAATTAATTCCGGCTTCAAAAGCTCTTTGCAAACATTCAAGTGCAGTTGTTGCATTCCTTGTAACGTTTTCCGAGTGAACCGATAAATTTCCCTGCTTTTTTAAGAAATACAAATCGTCAATGAATTCTTTTTCCTGTTCATTGTGATTAGATTTGTCTTTTAATGTTGCAAGCATTTCATCAAAGGTAACTTCATTTGTACGATTTGAGCCAAGAACTTTGCGGCACAAGTGTTCTCCAAAACGTCTTGTTTGCCCCATACATTGTTCAAAAAATTCTCCTCTGTACAATCTTTCGGCATCAATTATTATGTCGTATAAATTTTTGTCAACTGCTTTTAAATATTCAAAATTCGTCTTAGCCATTTGATTAAATTGTATTACAAACAAACGGCTTTTTAAACTTCACGATTTAGTGCCCAAATTACGCTATTTTCAAAATTTTCATCAAAATATTTTGCATTTGCGGGGTATTTAAAAAGAATTTTGTCCCCGTGAATAAGGTATTTATCTGCTCCCTTATTATCTTTATTTAAATATACGTAATTTTCTCCATTTCTGTTGACCGGAGCGGATTTGAATACGTGTTTGTGACCTTGCTTGGTAAAGCCGAACGTAATTCCGTTTTTTGTGCGTATGTATAATTCATCCAAATTTAATTTTAAAGCTTTTATTATACCGTCAATATTTTTGTCAAAAGGGATTAATTTTGGCAATAAGTCAAATTTTAGTCCCAAAATATCTTTTTTGTTTATTTGGTATGTTTGAGCATTTATTGCGTCAACTGCTTTTTGCGGATACATAGGGTCTAAACCTGATTTTGTGTATAAGCCTGAGAAAAATTTGAATCTTAGATTATTGTCATATATGAATTTAGCAATACCGGCATCTTTACCTTTTCTTACGACATAAAATACATCATTTGTATTGTTAAAATTTTCAAATATTAGTTTGTGCTTACCTGCAAGCACTTCTAATTGTCTTTTTGCAGCTGCGGGAGGGTTTTTCACAAGAAAAGCACCGGTAAAATTAATTTTATTATCCATTTTGTTACCTCTTTTTATTTTATAAAATCCATAAAAAAAAAATTTGCTAATAGACAGTTTGCTTGTCAAAAATTGAATAAATATAGTATAATTTAATTAGGGAATCGTGCTTTATGGAAAGAGGAAAAAATTATAACGGGCTTTTAGTATTAGGTGTTGCGGCAATAATATTCGGGTTATCGCTGCTGATGTATTGTTTTGCATCATATTCTGAAATCAAACTCGTCACAGACAAAATTGATTTCGATGAACTGGATAATAATATTCATATTTCGACATCAGATAAGTATTACAAACATTTATCTATATGGGATACTTTGAATAAAAAACTTGAAAAAAATAAAAATCTTCCTATAAAAAACATGTCCTGCGGATATCTGGATTATGCACAACATAACATTAAATCTTTATATAAACTTGTGTATAAAAGTGCCGGTGAAGATTCTACCAGAAGATCCGTTGTGGAAGGAAATATAAAATTATTACAGGAGATGTATAAAAATTACAAAACCTGTCGTAAAACAGCATTGTACCAGGATGAACTCGATAAAATGCTGACAGAAATTGAAAATGCGGATGATATTTTCTATCAGGGGCGTATGGATACCTTCTTAACAGGGAAACACGAAATTGAAAAGGTTGATAATAACACCATATATTTAGAAGAAGAAACTACATTACCCGTGAACTATGACGGACAAGACGGGAGTGCAAGCAGAGAAATCAGCGAGCAGAACAAACACCGCACAAACTCCGATTTTCAAACCGCACAGCAAGAAGAACAATACAAACAGGTAGAAAAATATATAGAGCCGACAAATAAAAAACAAGAAACAACCGGTAATGAAAAAATATTTTATGGTCAACCGCAATCTTTCGGAATTAGGAGTAATAATTAAGGTATTTACCGCAATGACATTATAAATGTTGCCACTGCTAACTTTTTTGATTCAATATGACTCAGCCGAATTCGACTCCGTTTGTTAAGATATGTTAATCTCAATAATCGGCTTATATTGAACATTTTCGAAATTTATCGAATTTTCTTTAAATAATTTAGGCAATTTTCACTTTCAAAAATTGTTTATAAAAACATAGGGGATATTTAAAAAGTATAGGATATTGAAAGGGGAAATGAGATGACTTACATCAGAACACTCGCAACAAGCACCTATCAAGGTGGTCAAACAAGGATTGACTTGAGTGGCAGAAAGGCACAGCAACAGCGTGATGCTATTCAATCAAAAAAAGATGCTAAAGCAGATGCAAAAGCAAGATTAGAAGCAAGACAACATGCTCATCAAAACAGAATAGGACATGTTACATATAAAGATCCTGCAACAGGACAATATGTTTCAGGAACACCTGCTGATAGAGATGCCGCAATAAGAAAAGCTCAGCAGACAGCACGCAGAGAAGCTCAGCAAGCCGCTGCACAAGCAAGAAAAGGCTTTAAAGGGACCGTAACAGGGACTTGCCCATTTGGGCCATTTAAAGGTGCAAAAATACCTGTAACTCCTGAAACAGCAGAATGGTGGAGAAGTTTTGGATATAAAGATGTGAATCCAACTCCGGCACCGAAACCACCTGTTCCGGCACCGATTCCAAATCCACCGGCTCCGGCTCCGAAACCACAGGGACCAATTCCGAATACACCGGTTCCTCCGAAACCACCGGTTACACCAGAACCACCGGTCACTCCAAAACCGCCGGTCACTCCGAAACCACCTGTTCAGGCACCAAATACACCGGCTCCAGCTCCGAAGCCACCGGTCACTCCAAAACCACCGGTACCTGTTCCTCCGGGACCAAAACCGACTCCTGCACCAAAACCGGGCTTTTTGAGCAAACTTGGCAAATTCGCTAAAAAATTGGGTAAATGGGGTATTCCGTTGGCACTTCTTGCAGGAGCAGCATACATGCTAAAAGACTGCAAAGGTTGCAGTTCCGCAGCACCCGCAGACAATTGTAAAGCTGCTGCAAAAGAAGATGTTACTAAAAAAGAAATCAAAAATATTGCATACAAAATGCAGGCAGGTGACCGCTTAGATAGAGTAATCGAAGCTAAATACGGTATCAAAGATCCTAAACAAAACAAAAAAGTTCGTGAATACATCAGAGAACAAATGGGGTTACCAAAATCAGGTCAAGACGCATCAGGCAAAACGGTTATTCCTAAAATTACTCAAAACGGTAAAACATTATATGATGCATACTACTTCCCTGAGCAGTTACCAAAAGAACTCGGCGGGGCAAAATATCAAGATAAAGATGTTAAAAAATCAAAACTTGTAAAAGGCGCAGGCGCAAGTCAAGAAGCTAAAAATAAAACAAGAGTAGAAAAAACATCAAACGGTTACAGCATAATTACAACTTGCAAAAAGGCAGACGGTACAGAAGAAACCTCAGTAGCAGCATCAGGGTTAACAAAAGAAGAAGCTGACAAAATCGTAAAAGAAATGAATAAAAAATAAATTCATAAAAATCAAAAAAACCGACATCTCTCAAAAGGTGTCGGTTTTGTTATGTAAATTTAAGCGGTCATTCTGAGGACAAAGTCCGAAGAATCGCCTTATGTTACAAATCTCAGAAATGCGCAATCAGAAGATCCTTCGCTAACGCTCAGGATGACGTTGCGGTATTGCATATAGTTATATTAATTAATTTATGCTAAAATTATGTTATGAACATAAATATTGAATGTACAAATGAATTTGGAAATTGGGATGTAGATTTTGATTGGGTTAAAAATTGCGCAAAATCCCTGTTTGAATATTTTTTAGAGCAGGATGAAATTAAGAATAATTGTTGTTTAAAGGATTATCAATACCGGTCGGTTTCATTTGATTTTTTATTTTGCGACAGCGGACAGACACATTCTGTCAATCTTGAATATCGCAGCAAGGATTATCCTGCAGATATTATTACATTTGCGGTATTTGCTGACAGTTCATCAGATGAGAGATTTGTCCTTGACGGGGATATAAATTTGGGTGAAATAATTATTGCACTGGATAAAATGATTGAAGGTGCAAATGAAAAAGGAATTACAAAAGAAGATGAACTGGCATTTTTTATAAGCCACGGTATAATGCATCTTTTAGGATTTGACCATCAAACACAAACGGAGTATGATTTTGTTGTGGAATGGCAAAAAAAAGCTTTAGAAAGTATGAATATCCATTATGACAAAATATAAATCGCAAGGTTTTATAAACACATTCAGAAATGCACGCAAAGGCATGCGCCTGTCCTTAAAAAGTGAACAAAATATACGTATCCATATTTTGGCAGGCTCTGTTGCACTTGCTGCCGGATTTTTCTTTCATTTTTCAATCATAAAATTTTGTATATTATTATTAACTATAGTTATGGTAATTTCTGCTGAAATGATGAATTCAGCAATTGAATTTGCACTTGATTCTATTTATCACAACAAATATTCCAAAATGGTAGGAATGGCAAAAGATATAGCAGCAGGTGCTGTTATGATTGTTACCGTAGTTGCACTAATGATTGGGGCATTACTTTTTATCCCGCCCTTTTTTAAAATGTTTTTGGGGTAAATTTTACTTGCCTGTGGAGCCAAATCCGCCTTCGCCTCTTTGTGTTTGAGTTAATTCCGTTACAACCTCAATTTGTGCCTGCTCGACTTTGGCAATAATCATTTGTGCAATTCTTTCATCAGGTTCAATTGTGTATTCTTCATTTGAAATATTTACAACAGGCACACAAACTTCCCCGCGATAATCTTCATCTATTGTACCAACGCAATTTATTAATGTAATTCCGTGTTTAATAGACAAACCCGAGCGTGGTCTGATTTGTGCTTCATATCCATGTTCAAGTTCAATTTTCAATCCAGTAGGAATAAGCTTGCGCTCCAATGGCTTTAGAATGATTGGCTCTGATATTGCAGCGCATAAATCCATCCCTGCAGCTCCTTGCGTTTTATATTCAGGTAATACTTTGTTATTATTTAATCTCTCAATTTTTAAAACAGTCATAAACTTCCCCCTTTACTTTATAATAAATAATAAATGTAAATTTGCCAAATTAATAAAAACATTTTTTCAAAATTTGTGATAGAATGTTTTTAAATTTAGGAATCGGAGATTTTATATGCAGGAGTTTAGCAAATACAGGGTAATAACAGCAGGGATTGTATTGATGTTTATATTTGTCATTGCGGCAATATACACAAATACGAAAGAGGTCGCAACAAAAAAAATGAACGCTCAAAAAAACGAAATCTCACAAAACCAACCAAAAATAGAACAAGGTACACAAATTGAAACGCCGCCGGATTTTGCGACTCAAAAGAATTCTGATTCGGGTATCCAAGCAAGCAACGAAATCGCTAATATCACGGAAAGGGTTACACAATTGGAGCAAAAGGTTTACACTCAGGGAGATAACGGGATAGAATCAGTAAGTTGCTCAGTAAAAGGGATTATAGATAACGGTCACATGGTTCCGTTATCCCCTCAAGAGGCTATTAACGAATCAAGAACAAATGATAAAGAAGTTATTATAACCTGTTTTTTTAAATAAGCAAATAAAATAGCGGTAAAAATGCTATTTATTGAACCATTTTGCGAATTTATATGTTAAGTACTCTACAAATGTGCCGAA
>CACXFH010000058.1 GCA_902766975.1 uncultured bacterium
TATCCTTAAATATATCATACGTTTAGATGTTTATTGCATCTTCGAAATCATACATAATATGGTAGAAAGAGTAGTAGACATGCCATTTCGTTACAGATTGCAAAAGGTTTTGGATTTTCGTATTAATCAAAAAGAAGAACAATTGATGAGGGTTCAAAAGGCACAAGCAGCTGTCAACGAAGCAGAAAACAATATAGCTAAAAACAATCAGTCAATTGTCGACACAAAAAATGGTATGCGAGCTGCGAATCCTTCACTATACGACTATTATGACAAGTTTTTGAAGCATTTATATGAAGAAGCTGAAAGACTTGAACAAGTAAGACAAGAACTGCAAAATATTCTCAATGAAGAATTGAAAAAGCTTGTCAAATGTGAACAAAATGTAAAAGTTCTGGAAAAACATAAAGATAAAAATAAAGAACTTTATATCCAAGAAGAAAAAAAAGAAGAATTAAAACGCTTTTCAGAACTTGGAGTCACAAGATTTTACAGAAATAAGGTAGAAAATTCACAACAGTAAAGGTTAAAATTATGGGCGTAGAAGCAGCAACATCAGTATCTTCAACAATTTCAACTTCATCTCCATCCGGTGCATCGCAGACATCAAAAGCTGCAAAATCAGACACCTCTTTCAAGGATGAAATGTCAAAGGTGTCGAAGTCTGACAAAAAAGAAGATGCTAAGTCCACGAACAAAGAAACAGATGGGTTAAAAAACGATAAAAAGTCAGATGATGCTAATGATAATACTTTACAAACTGACGAAACAGATAAAGAGCAATTCTCAGCCAATCAAAACACCGGTGACGATAATCGAAATAATATTCTTATAGATGCACATTTATCCATGAATGATGCAAATAGTATGCTTACAAGTAATATTCAGCAAATGATTGAAAATTCTGTTACGGTGAATAATTCAGCTTTAAAAAATTGGTCATTCGAGATTGGTGAAGGTTCAAAATCTTCACTTAAAATGAATGAATCCGATGCGGATTTTTTCGTAAACCTTACTAAAAATGACAATGTGAATGTTCAATCAATCACTGCTCAGGCTCAAAACATGGTTAATAGCGGTGTTGATGTTAAAGAAGTGAAACAAAATGTGCAGGTTTCTCAGACTTTATTAAACGCATTGTCAGAAGCAAGAGAAAATAACCAACCGTTAAGAATAGATTTTGATCAAAATATATCTGTTATCTTAAGAGTAGGTAAAGACGGTGCTGTTTCTGCACAATTTATCCCCGGAGATAAAGCTGTAGAACAATATTTAAGAAATAATATAGATGCACTGAGAACATCTTTTGATGAACAGGATTTGCCATATAGCGAATTATCATACTCTAATGCGTCAAAAGAGCAAAATCGTAAAAGACGAGAAGAAAAACGACAAGGAGAATAAAAAATGAATGATGCTTTTATTACGGCATTAAATACTCAATATGCAACTGTAAACTGGATTGATGTGTTATCTGAGAATATGACAAATACTTATACTCCGGGTTACAGAGAAAAACAGGTTAATTTTAAAACTTTTCTGAACGGTGCCATAATTGATGATTTCGAAAAAAACAATGGGCAGGGTAAATCAACCCCGGGTACTTCTAAAAATAATTTGTTTTTGGAAGGTAAAGGCTTTTTCCTGACAAAAACAGCAGAAGGAAGAAGTGTGTATACTCGTCTTGGAGATTTTGATTTTGATAAAGAGGGTGTTTACCGTGCTAAAAACGGAAATACAGTTCAAGGATATATACTTAATGACAAAGGCGAAATAATGCAGGGTACACGTTCATTGAGTGATGATTTATATCAGGAAACTGCCATGAAAGGCGGTGCACTGGATATTCCTACAACAACTATAAAAATGTGGATTGACCCGAATAACGGTAAATATTTAGGCAAATATGACGAATATGAAATTAAAAATGATGGTACAATTGTAGGTAAAGCCGAAAGCGGTAAAAAAGTTGTTCCGTTGTATCGAATTACAACTCGTAATTTCCACAATTGTTCCGGCTTATATGAGTATAAAGACGGGCTGTTTCTTGAAACTGAAGAATCAGGCAAGCCTGTTTTGGGTGTAGGTGAAATTCGTTCCGGCTTATTAGAACTTTCAAATGCTGATTTAAAGACAAATATATCTTATTATCAAATGGCAAAACAGCAAATGGAAGTAGTAAATAAAATCATTTCATCAAATAAAGACTTACTCCAACAAGCTTTGCAACTTGTCGGTTCATCATAGTAACAGATTTTTACACAGTATTAAACTCCATTATAAGAGGCTTAGAGCCTCTTTTTTATTATTTGGTATTTACAATTATAATAAAAATATGTAAAATGAAAATATAGATTTATATTTTGTATAAGGAGTTATCATGGACGATTTAAAAGTAGCAATTGGCTGCGATCACGCAGGTTTACATTATAAAGAAACGATTATAGACTATTTAAAATACAGAGGAATTGAATTTGAAGATTTGGGGACATTTACTCCAGAATCATGTGATTATCCTGTTATTGCCCGTAAAGTTTGCGAAAGAATTATACACAACGATGCAAACAGAGGTATTTTAGTTTGCGGAACAGGTATAGGGATGTCAATTGTTGCAAATAAAGTCCATGGGATAAGAGCAGCATTGTGCGGCGATACATATTCTGCTCGTGTATCAAGGGCACATAACAATGCAAATGTTCTTTGTCTTGGTTCCCGCGTAATTGGGGAACATTTAGCTCTTGATATTGTTGATGTATGGCTAAAAACAGGCTTTGAAGGCGGTCGTCACAAAAAACGTGTAGATATGATTGAGTAGAGGATAGACTCGTTGGATAATAAGTTAAGTTCAAACAAATTAGCATGTGTAATTGCTCAAATTCTTGATGATAAATTAGGCAAAGATATTACAATATTAAATATAAGCCATGTTTCATCATTGGCGGATTTTTTTGTGATAGCCTCAGGGGATTCAACGCCTCAAGTCAAAGCATTAATGGAATCCGTAAAAGACAAAATTAAAAAACATTTTTCAAGACTGCCGCTAAGAAATGAAAATGACCCCAAAAACAGGTGGAATTTGCTAGATTATGGCGATGTTGTGGTTCACATAATGCATAAAGATGAACGCGAAAATTATGCTCTTGAAAAATTTTGGAGTCATGCATTCTCAATCAGTGAAAACGAATGGCGCAGTGAAGCTGCTGAGTACAGCGAGTATACAAAATAAATATTTAAACTTTTGCACTTAAATATTTATCAAGGCAATTTGTCATTGCATCTTTAAATCTATTGCACTCATCTTCGCTATTTGCCTCAAATCTGAGAGTAAATACAGGTTCGGTATTACTTTGCCTAATTAATGCAAAACCGCCCTTAAAAACGATTCTCATACCGTCTAATGTGACGATATCTTCTATTTTTGAACCAAACATATCAGGATTAATATTTACCTGTTCTTTTACATATTCAAGTGTTGATTTTTTTAGTTCATTAGGGCATGGATAACGAACTTCCGAGCTTGTATAGACGTCATTAAAAGGTTTCAGCAGTTGTTCAATTTTAAAATCAGTATTCGCTTTTTTATTTTTAGAAACAATTTCAATCATTCTGCAACCTGCATAAACAGCATCATCAAAGCCGTAGTAACGGTCTTTAAAAAATGTATGTCCGCTCATTTCACCGCCGAGTAAAGCGCCTGTTTCTTTCATTTTTTCTTTTATAAAGCCGTGACCGGTTTTGCACATAATAGCTTGTGCGCCTGTTGCGTTAATTGTGTCATACAATACCTGAGAACATTTGACTTCCGATACAACATTAACATTGGTACCCAGATTACCAATCATATCAAGCGCATAAATAAGCAATAACTTATCTCCTGTCATCGGATTGCCCTTGGTATCTACAACTCCTATTCTGTCAGAATCCCCGTCAAATGCAATACCTAAATCCGCATTTTCACTAACTACACGCATTGACAAATCTTTCAGGGTCGAAAAAACACTCGGATTAGGGTGATGATTTGGAAATCTTCCGTCAGGTTCAGAGTATAGCTCTATAACCTCGCAGCCTATTTGACGATATAATTCTGGTCCTACAACACCGCCTGTACCGTTAGCGCTGTCAACAACAACTTTTACCCCTTTACCGATATCCCCAAATCTGTTTTTCATATCATCAATATACTCGGGTATAATATTAATTTTGAAGTCTTTATAATTTTGATTAGAAATGTCAACCGGAAAATTTTTCCAAAGTTTAAATGTTTCTTCTTTAACTTCTTTTATTTGTGTTTCATTCAATGTTTGATGATTAAATGTCATTTTCAAACCGTTATATTCACTTGGATTATGGCTTGCTGTTATAACCATTGCACCATCGAGATTATGGGCAAATTCAGAATAATAACCGATAGGGGATGGTGCTATTCCATAATCTTCTATATGCTTTACTCCCGCATCCAAAAGACCGGTAATTAATGCTTTTTTTAGCGGTTCCGAATGTAGTCTTGCATCCATACACACACTAATTTTTAAATCTTTAGATATTTTCCCGTTTTGCTTTGTAAGCCATGAAATATAACCTAAACCAATATTATAAAATAATTCTTCCGTTATATCTTCACCATAAATACCTCTAATGTCATTTTTGCCGAAAGCGTGTTCATATTTTTGCATATTATATCCCCTTTATTTATAATAAAAGCATACCATGAAAGCATTATTAAATAAAATTTTTAACAGTGATTCGCAGTGCGGGTTAATATTTATTTTACCTGCTCTGTTAGGTATTTTAATATTTATAATAATTCCCATTATTTTTTCATTCGGATTAAGTTTTACTAAATGGGATTTACTGAACCCTATTGAGTTTGTCGGCTTGAATAACTATAAAAATTTATTATCAGAACCGCTATTTTATAAGATTTTATTAAATACAATTATTTTTGCTGTTTCAACATCCGTATTTGGAGTAATCATTCCCCTTATATTAGCTTCAATTTTAAATACAAAAATTCGAGGCTGCGAGTTTTTCAAAGGTGCATATTTTCTTCCGTTCATAACTCCCATGGTTGTAATCGGTATTGTATGGGCATGGATTTTTGATCCTAATATCGGTTTTATAAGCCAAATTTTGCATATACACATAAATTGGTTATATGATTCAAATTTTGCTCTGCCTGCACTCATTATAGTGTCAGTCTGGAAACTTATCGGATATAATATGATAATCTTTTTATCAGCATTTTCCTCAGTTTCACAAAATATATTTGAAGCTGCAAAAATAGATGGCGCAAACAATTATCAGATATTTAAAAATATAACAATACCTTTGTTGTCCCCTACAATTTTTTTTGTCGTAATTATCACGGCTATCAGTACATTTCAGGTATTTGATTTGATATACTTAATGACAGAAGGTGGACCATTTGATTCAACTAATGTTCTTGTATATGCAATTTATAAAAATGCATTTGAATATTTCAACATCGGCAAAGCAAGTGCAATTGCTTATGTTCTGTTTACTATAATACTTGTTTTAACATTAGTCCAGTGGAATTTACGCAAAAAAATGGTTTATAATGAAAAATAGTTTAATCGACACTATCATTCATGCTTACAGCATCTGAAGGAGTTGTTTCATTTGAATTTTTGTTAACTGTTTTTCTTATACAGCCTGAAGATGCAGCTAGGGATGCTATAAATGCAGTTGTTTGTACATTAGGAATGCCAAGTCCGCTTAAAATTTCAAATATGCGTTCATTTCTTTTTTCAATATCAGATTTACTGTTTTGAATCGTTGCGACATCTGATTTTTTATCGTTTATTAAGTCGTATCGTTTTGTGCGAGCAAATTTGTGAGCAATCTTGCTGATTTCAGCTTCAACTTCAGGAAGTACCGGTTTATCAAATGATAATACAACCGGTTCAACCTGTTCTGCCCACTCTTTATCGGAGGCTGCAGTTTTTAACACTATGTTTGGTCTGATATTTTTACCGCTTTTTTTATCGTATACGCCATTTTTCATCATCTTAGAAAGTTCATTAAAGAATTCTTTGTCTGCCTTTACATTAAGTCTTAATTCTTCAACAGCGGTAAATTCTGATGCTGATGCCCTGTTTGCGAGCACTTTTTGATATATTCCGTCTTTATAGACATATTTATATTGCAAATCAGAACTTTTTATATTTGAATTTACACTTTCACTCAGGTTATATTTTGATTTGCGTATAAATTCTTTGATAATTTTTTTGCAATCAGCAAGCGTTTCGCATTTGGCGAGTTGATTTCTAAAGCCTGAAGGAATCAGTGGCATAAGATTACTTTTAAATTGTTCAATTTTTTGCGCTTTTATATTTGCTGTAGTATTTATTACTTCTGTAATGGTTACTGAACCATCTTTTGATTTCTCAACTTTATAAGTCGCTGTAACAGAATCGGTAGGTGTAGTTTTAGTAAAATCATCGATTAAGAACTCTCCTGCATTGAGTTTACTTATAACATCAGAAAGTTCACTCGCTTTTAACCCGTTATCAGTTGAAAATTTAGTAATGTCGGATATAATTTTCGGTTCGCCTTTTACTGCGAAATCAGAATCGTCTGATTTTTTTGAATTTTTTATCTGCTCTGCTATTTTTGAAAGTTCGCTGATTTTAGCTTGAATAGCTTGCATATTGTGACTGGATTGGGATAACAAACTATCAAGATTTGTCAGCAATTTAGATATTTTTGTGCCGGCATTCAAATCTTTTATTTGTTCAATACTATTATATATTTCTTGCTCTGATTTATGCTTGTTAAAACCTATCAGTTCTTTTACTTTACTTTCAGGTAAATTGGTTTTTGCAGAATATTCTTTTATTAAGTTAGATATTTTTTCTTTTACATTTTTTATCTGCGATGCTAATGCTCCAATATCCGGACTTTGTTCCATTTTTTTGATATTCGGTTCAGCTAAAGAAGTGCGATTTTTTAAAATATTATCTCCGGATTTCGGAATAGGCGCAGAGATTTGCTTATTGCTTTTTTGACCGGTGATATTTACTGCATCAGATTCTTTCGGTTTAACCGTATCCGATTTTGAAACATTACTTTTGGATGAATCGGTAACGGTTTCAGTAGTATTAGGTTCTGCTTTTGCAGTAATTGGTTCACTTTTTGGAACATCATCATTACCTTTATTTACAACAGATGAAGGCGGGGTTTCCGGTTTTACGGGTTGTCCGTTATGACTTTCTTCATCATGAACATTTTTAGCCTCTTTTGAATCCGAGCTGTCAGGCGGAGTAGTGGTAACCTGCTCAGGATTTTTTACTGTTCCGGTTTTTGAATCAAAATTTGATGATGAACAATATACTACTGTTTCATATGACTTATTTGATTCTTGTGTTGCTTTATTATTATTTTCATTTTTTTCTGTTGTAGTACCTGCATCTGACGACATTGGCCGGTTTGCTACCGAATTTGGGATATTTGGATCTGATTCGTTTGCCGCTTCAGGTGTTATAGATGCACTGCAGCATCTTATTTCAATGCTACCGTCACCTCTGTAGGTGTATGTTTCTTTGCGTTCAATCGGAAGCCCTTTGTTTTCAGTTTTTTCTAAAATTCTTTCCGAATTGTTTTCGCCATTGTAATCGAATTTTGTTACTGTTGTACCACATGAAACAATTTTACTTTTTGGGGAGTTGAGTCCGTCAAATTCGACTGTTGTAGTTGAACTGTTTGCTTTATTATACTCTACGGTCTTTTGTATTCCTTTATTTTTATCATAATAAGTTTCAAATGACCCTTTTGTACTAATACGTTTTTCTCTCAGTAAATTATTATCTGAGTCATAAAAATTATGTAACTTTTCATCTTCACCGGATGCGGGATTACTTCTCGTGGTGATTGTTTGATATGATAAATCATTATTAACAATTCTCTTACCTTTATTGGATTTTGATAAATAATTTATTGTTAAACTGCCATTTTTATCGTCAAATTCAAATGATTCAATATCTTTTGTAGCTTTCCTGCTTGTGTCTTGACCATATTTTGTAAGAAGCGACTTTAAATCATCTTTTTTTAAATTACCCTTTGCTACTTTTACCGCAGGCAAATTAAAATCGATAGTACCGACTTCTTTTTTAAATGTTTCAGGCAATTTCGCAGGAGTCATAAAGGAGGAAGATTCCAGTTTTACCCCTTTTAAATTCATATCCACCATATTATACCTTTCACGTTGTACATTAGTTATAATATCGGCATATTATATTAAATTCTTTACATGAAAATAATTAAATTTAACAATTCTTTACATGTTCTAAAGTTTTTTAATAAATTTACCGTATACATATATGTGAAGTTAATACGGGGCATGTGTATTATGTATGAAGAATTACTAAAAAAAAGAATTATTATCGAATTTACCAATCTTTTAAACGACGTTGAAAAAGAAGATGACACAGATTCTTATGCACAATTTATGAAAGAAGTTATTCTTAACACTTATGGTGTAAATTAGTCCCTTGAGGGATTTAATTATCAAACAACTCGTTTATAACAATTTTATGAATATTGTTATTATAGGAGGAGTCGCTGCAGGCGCAAAAGCGGCAGCAAAAGTAAAAAGACTTTTGCCTGATTCAAGTGTAAAAATTTTTACTAAAGATTCGCATGTATCTTACTCATCTTGCGGATTGCCTTATTACATACAAGGGAATTTTACCGACTATAAGACCCTTTTAGTCAGGTCACCGGAAGAATTTAAAGCCTCCGGTGTAGATGTATATTTAAATGCCAACGTAGAAAAAATTTTACCAACGCAACATGACATACTTGTCTCACATCCTGATCGTGCAGAGCTGGTACAGTATGATAAATTGATTATTGCAACCGGAGCACGACCGGTCATCCCAAACATAGAAGGAATTAATAATTTTAATAATATATATACTGTCAGAACAATAGAAGACGGTATTCAGATAAGAGAAAAAATGCTTAATTCCAAAAAAGCGGCTATAATTGGCGGAGGTTATATAGGTTTTGAACTGCTTGAGGCTTTTTCTAAAAATGATATAACAACTACTCTTATAGAAACAAATAATCAGATAATATCTGCGTTAGATGAAGAAATGTCAGCAGTAATTTTAAAAAGATTTGAACAAATTAAAAATAAAAATTTCGAAATATTAACCGGTGCTAAAATAAGTAGAATTGAAGGGATTGGCAGTGATGCAAAAACAATTACATTGACAGACGGCAAAACAATAGAATGTGATTTTATTGCAGTTTGTGCAGGAGTAAAGCCTAATTCCGAACTTGCAAAAGAAGCAGGAATTCAAATTGGAGAAACAGGCGCAATTAAGGTAAATAAACTAATGCGTACTTCAATAGAGAATATCTATGCGTGCGGAGATTGTGCTGAAAAAACGCATATTGTATCAGGTAAAAAAGTATGGATACCGCTTGGGTCTACGGCAAACAAAGAAGGTCGATGCGCTGCAATGAATGCTGCAGGTGTATATTGCGAATTTGAAGGAGTCCTTGGTTCAATGGTTACAAGGTGCTTGAATACAACGGTTGCAATGACAGGTCTGACAGAAAAAGAAGCACAAAGCATAGGTTTTAAACCCGTATCAGTGGTTGTTAATAAGTATGACAAAGTTGCTTATATGCCAGAAACTGACGAGATTACTTTAAAAATTGTTGCCGACAAAATAACAGGATTACTGCTTGGCGCTCAAGCTGTCGGCTCGATTGGTGCGGATAAAAGAGTTAACACAGTAACATCAGGACTAATAGGCCATCTTACGGTAGAGCAATTTAGCCGAAATGATTTAACTTATTCTCCTGCATATTCTCCGACAATCGACCCTCTTTTAAACGCTACACAGATTTTATGCAATAAATTATCACGTTCATGCTAATAACTTATAAATGTACTTTGCAACAGCTTCTCCCATTGAAAAACAACTTCCCTGAACGCGTAATGCCCCTTGAGCCATTTCATCCGCACTTAAACCTCGACCGATAACAAATAAATTGTCGTAATCAGACGACATCAAACTTTCAATTGGCAGTTGATATTCACCGTTTTTTTCAAGTGTTGACGAATTTTTATCTCTGGAATGCACATCAACCGGATAGCAAGATACAACGGCTGGATTATCAAATTTTTTACCACTTCTCAAATCATCAATTGTATAAACATATTTGCCTCTAATCCTTCTATAAGCCCTGATACCAAGCTTATCGGCAATATGAGATACATAAGCATTCTCAAATCCCGGGAAATACATGTTACAAAATTTAGCAATTCGCTCTATTGATTTTTTTGCGTCATTTTTAGCATTTTTCATATCCGTTACAGAGCTTAAATCATACTTGTTTAAGAGTCTAGGGCAGTTAAAAGCAACAGATTGCGGATTTCCTGCAATGGAAAAAATCTGAAAATAGTTTCTATCAGTGTCTTTTAAGATATTTTTATGCACCGCATCATCAAATAACGGGGCTAAAGCCCAATGTTTATTGCTATCCCACGTATATGCGGTTGAAAAATAAGCCTGATTAGCTATATATTCAACCGTTGTCACATTTTTATCAGAATCAAATGATTCAATCCATTGCGCAAATTTATTGTTATCAACGTTACTCATTATAAATCGTAAGCTAATCGGAGGAAAATCTTGTTTATTTTCTAAAAAACTACAATTTAAAATTTTAGAAAAATCTAAATTCCCTGATGCATCTACAAAGTATTTCGCTTCGATATATTCCGATAATATTTTATCCTTACTTAAAAGATTATTAGTATATATCGTGTCGTAACATACAGATAATATTTGTTTATTTTTGGTTGATGCATGATTTATATTAATATTGTATTTAACATTAGTTTTTACCTTTTTTAGTATAGATGGTAAAACATCTTTTAATTTTATCGGATCAAACCATCCTGAATTATTTAGATAAGTTATTTGCCCGTTAACCCTATTCATTTCATCTGCTAATAGATTGTAGAAATCAGTATTGATTTGATTTGTGCCGGATTCCATAACAGGTACAACAAGGGCGCCGGTCATAGTCCCGCCAAGATAATTTTCCTTTTCAAGCAGAAGTGTCTTTAAACCGAGCTTTGCACAATTATAAGCACAAGAGCATCCGGCTGTGCCGCCACCAACAATAACTACATCATACTTCATTATTACTCCTCATCTTCAAATATTTTGAACTTGATATTTTATCACTGTTTTGTACTTCAAAATTTCTAGCCTTTATAATAGCCTCATTTTGGGCATTTAAATTTTTGTCACGATAAAATATACCTGCGCGAGTATTCAAAAGCCCTAAATCGTCCTCTGAAAGCGGGTAATTTATAAGCGCTTCATTTTTTGCCGCAATAGTCCCCTGTGATTTGTTAAAGCGTTTGCTATAAATATATCCGATATAAAATCCTGCAGCCTGCATAGCCGACCTTACAACTGCTGATGATGAATATGTCAATAACATTCCGTCAGAATTCAAAACTCTATAAAGTTCTTTAAAAAAATCATAACTCCATAAGCAAGGGCATTTTTGCGGCGTAAAAGCATCTAAAAATATAAGATTGTATAAAGTACTATCACTCATAATTGCATTTCTTGCGTCGTTAATTTTTATATTAAAATCAATATTACGTATTTTAAACCTTTTAAGGTCATTTTTATAGCAATTAGATAGATACCTATAATATATATTATGTAAATTCAAATTATTAAGGTTAAATTGTCCGGTAACACAACCTGATGTATATAACCCTTTAATTTGGCTATTTAAATATGGTGAGTATTTTGCACTTGTCAAAATAGTTGATATTATAGGATTTTGATAAATATTCGGGGCATTTTGGGTGATTTTTGATAAAATTAGAAAATTTAAAAAATTTTTTATTTTTGGTTTTTTAGTATTCTTCTCAGTCAGATACTTTGAAATATTATGTTTATTTTTAATTTCAGAATTATTTTTTATGTTTTTTACTCCACTTTTTATAAAGGGTGACAATCCAATTAAAATTTCATCATTATCTATTGCAGTTATGGAAAGATTATTAAAAATATTATCTGTATATATCGGATTGATATAGTTGCCACTATTTTGGGTATATTTATTATTGGTATGTATCGTTTCGATATTATAAGATTTTAAAAAATTATTTTTTGAAAAATTTTTTAATTTTTTTTTCTTTTTTAATAATTTTTTTTGATTCTCATAAACAAAATTTAAAAAACTTTTAGAGTTATAACCAATACCATAGCATATATCTAAAATTTTTATATTATCATGCATAAGTAATACGTCCCAATTTATAGGATATATAAACTTCTCGTAGGCTTCCGTGAGAGCACCTGAGGCGCTATGATAGATATCATCATACTTTTCGCTATATAGACCAACCGAACCGTCGTTAGTAAAATATGGTTGAAATTCGCTCATATTGCTATTTTAAGGCATATTTCAATATTTTTCAATTTGTGTATTTTTGTAAATAGGGCAAGATATAAGAATGTTATTTTGAGTGTTTTTGTTTATTTTTGGTATAATTTTATAAGAAGGAAGTTATTATGAAAGTAAGCGTAAAAGTACCTGCTACATCAGCAAATATCGGACCGGGGTTTGACACAATGGGTATGGCGTTGCCGATGTACAATACAGTGACTATAGAAGAAACTGTATTACCGGGAACGGGTGTTGAAATTAACATAATCGAAGATGGAATCACACTTGATGAATTTCAGATGGAGCATATACCTTCTGATGAAAACAGCGTTGTCTACAAAGCTATTGAGCTTTTATACAACTCTATCGGGCAAACTCCCAGCGAATTAAAAATTACGATAAAATCGGGTATCCCGATTGCAAGAGGACTTGGCAGCAGTGCATCAGTAATAGTGGGTGCATTGATTGCGGCAAATGAACTTCTTGGAAGACCGGCTGATGACTTAGCACTTTTATCTATTGCTTGTGAAATTGAAGGTCATCCAGACAATATTACTCCGGCATTTGTTGGGGGATTAGTTTTATCTTCTCTTGAAGATGACGGTTCAGTAGCATACCAAAAACTTTACTGGCCTTCTGATTGGGCAATAACAGTTTGCATTCCGGACTTTGAATTGTCTACAGATATTGCACGCTCAGTTTTACCTAAAGAGGTCCCAATGAAAGATGCGGTATTTAATGCTCAACGGCTTGGGATGTTTGTGCAGGCTGTACACACAAAAGATAAAGAACTTATGAAGTTAGCTCTAAAAGACAGACTTCATCAACCATACAGAATGAAATTAATTCAAGGACTTGATGAAATCATGAATGCTTTTAAGCACGAAGAAGATGTTATGGGTTGTGTAATAAGCGGAGCAGGTTCGTCAATTCTTGTTATTTCCGAAAAAGCTAATCTTGATAAAATTCACAGCACTGTTAGAGATATTTGGACTGATCTAAATATCAAGTGCGATATTAAAACGCTTAATATAGAAACAAACGGCGCACAAATTATTGAGGAATAGCTTAATTTATTCTTTTATTTTTGAAGTTACCAATGAGGCAAGTAATAAACATCCTGCACCTATGTAGAATGTAAGTTCATAGTGGTGATTAGTTCCGCCGCTGATTGTTGATATATTTATTAACCAACCGACTAACGTACATACAAACACTTGAGGACCGGCTATAAATATATTGAATATGCCCATTACAGAACCTTCCGTTCCGGGTTTAATATAACGAGATAACATTGCAAACGGTAATGCACAAACACTTGCCCAACCAATACCTGATAAGCCCATAAATATAAGAACCATTGCAGGATTATGTCTGAATAATGCCAAACCAAGATATGCTATAATCATCGACAGCATTGAAATAATATGTACTTTTTTATTCCCGAACTTATTTGCCAAATTAGCCAGCGGGATAGCCACAACAAAACATACAAAATTAAATACGGCTAAGCATATCAGTGCATAATTTTGCGCTGTTTGTTCTAATGCTTTGTTTACAACCGAATTTGCCGCATCCGGAATATTGTAAACAGTATGAATAGCAAATGGCGTAATATATATTAAAAGACACATCATGCCAATCCAGGTAAAAAACTGCATTAAGCATATCTTTTTAACTTCAGGAGAAAGCAAGAAGAATTCTTTGAGGGACTGCCAAAAAGATTGCCTTTCTCCATTGCCGCTATCAGTATTAACATCAGAATTAAGTGTGCTTTTTTCTTTAATCGTTAAACATGTCCAAATCATTGCAAGAGTAAATGCAATACCAGCCATCAAAAACTGAGCATCTATAGGCATTTGATAATTGAACAAAAATTTTAGTAAAGGAGCCACAATCATTGCAACAACAGAACCCAATCCTATAGCCAAACTTATATATGAATTAGCATTTGCATGCTGCTCTTTTGGCACAACATCAGGAATTAATGATCTGTAAGGTCCCTGCGCAATATTTATACACGCATCAATAACCCATATCAAAATTGCTGCAATCAACAAACCGCCCCACGCCGGCATATTTACATGAAATAATTTGCTTATCATATCAGAAATTCCTGCGGAATTAGGGAATGCCCAAAGTGCAAGAGCCGTAATCAAGGCACCTCCAAGCAAATATGGACGACGTCTGCCAAATCTTGATTTTGTATTATCACTTAATACTCCGACAATAGGCTGAACGACCATTCCTGAGAAAGGTCCTGCAAGCCAAATCAAGCTGTATAAAAATGGTGAAGCCCCAAGACTTGAAGTTACAGGTTCAGCCAACGCAATTCTCATTTGCCAGGCAAACTGTAAGCCTAAAAAGCCTAATGCTAAATTCAAAAAATTAATTGTTGTAAATCTTTTTAATTCATTATTTTCGTTCATTTTTGCCCCTAACTCCCCTTTCTGCCCCCTTTAGGGGGAA
>CACXFH010000059.1 GCA_902766975.1 uncultured bacterium
GATTTTAAGCAATTTTCACCAATAATTATGGCATATTTTATGCCGTTAATTTTAATAATTTTTATATCCGTATCAATCGAAATAATATGACGGTCGTCATTAAATTCGCAATCGTTAGATTGAACGGTTTTGCGAATAATATCTTCAACTTTTCCGTCTTTTAAAACCGCCAAAGAATCGTAATATTTTCCGATAGAATTTGCAACAGGTTCAATAAACCCGACAATCGCAACAGTTTCAGTTGTAATTTTTGCAATTTCATTTAGCCATTTCACATTATCATTTGCAAAAGACGGATAGCGCATTATTGCGTCACCAACGGGATAACCGCTTAAAGACAACTCCGGAAAAACCACCAAATCCAACCCGATATCTTGGGCGAGGTTTATGTATTTAACAATTTTTTTTGCATTATATTCAATACCGCAGGCAGTCGTATTTATTTGTGCAATTCCGATTGAACCGTTTGAATAAGGACTTATCAACTCATTCAATTCTTTTGTAACTTTTTCTCTATCTTCTGTATTTTGATATTTTTCTGTCAATTCACAAATTTTATTCACATCTATCATAATTATTCCTCTTTAGAATAATTATAACCCAAAAATTATTTTTCTTTCAAAATTTGAGCATATTTATCAAGAGTGAATAGAATTTCATCAGCGTCATCCCAAACTTTTTCAGGCTTCTGACCGTGTGCAATTTTCATTTCAGCCTCGCCTTGGACAGCCATTTTCAAAACTTCGGGCATATTTATCGCAGTGGGTCTATCAGAGGATAAATTTTTGTAATAAGTATCTTCATAATCACTATTCAGGCGCAATTTCCAGTTATCAGGATTTTCGTCATGTCCGCCTTCATTGTACGTTTTGTCAATTCCAAAGAAATCCGCAAACGAAATCTGTATTTTATCGCCCATCATAAACAATTCGGCAAACTTTGCTTTTACTCTTTCATTGTCATCCTGTGCAAGTTTATCACAATATTGGCTGCTGTCGCTTGCCGCATTCAAAACCCCTGCAAGGTACATCGGATTCCAAGCTTCATTTGCTCTTACCCAATCTTTTTTTATCATTTTATGGGCAGGATCACTGTCATGAGAACCAACCAAAAACCAATTTTTTGTATTTCTGAAATCTTCACCTTTTTTATATTCCAAAGGTGTAATTCCGCTCAAACCGTTTTCATGATAATAAATCCTGTTAAATGTCGGAGTATCAGTCACCAAATCTTCCCAAACAGGAGCATTTTTATCAATTCCGTGTTCTTCAAGCGTCGGAAGAATAATTTTGTTTAAAACTTTTTGATAATTTTTGTCAGGATCAATATCAGACATATCATTTATATTTCCCTGCCTGTGTCCGTGTTTTGAATAAATAAACGGATCAACAAGTCCCAAAACATGATCTATTCTTACATTATCAAAATTTGTCAGAGCATCTTCAAGTTTTGCCTTTAAATATTCTCCTGCACTTCCAAGACTCCCATCAGGATTAAACAACTTTTTAGGGTCTAAAACGGGGACATTCCATTTTTGAATTCCGCCATAAGGTCCGCCATAAGGGCAGCCCATACGGTAATCTTTTAAAAATAAATCCTGATGCGCCCATTCATCTGCAGGTGAAAAACCTACAAGCATATCACTGATATATTTAAATCCGTATTTTTTTCTCAAATCCGCGTTTTCTTTTATTTGTTTATCCAAAAGATATTGTGCAAAACAATATTCTTCATATTTGCTATCAGTTTTCAGCCGCAATTGTTCTTTTCTGAAACGCGCAGCATAATCATCTTCGTTTTTCAAATTTTGAGGTAAATTCCTATCAATTTCCTTCCATTTTGTAAAATCACCCGTCCCGTACATGTCTTTTAATATATTAAATAGCGCATAAGTTTCGATTTCAGGATGATTATTCATAAATTGGGAAAATTCTTTTGACATTTTCAGGGCTCTGGAATCTCCGTTTTCAAGCTTACTATTAAAATTAGAATAAGCTTTATTTATTAAATGGTTATAATTTGCAAACGCTTCAGGGAAATCTGAATACGCATAATTGTTATCATTTTTTTCAACCGGTGAAACAATACCGGTAATATCACTCGTTTGTAATAAGTGTGCATATTCATTTTCTGTCAGTTTATTGAAATCAATAAACAAATAATTTTTAGCGCCTACGGAAGATTCATACGGCGAAAATTTTTGCCTTGAATTTAATTCCCCGATAGGTCCAAGTTGATTTGAATTAAATCCGTGCAACAACTCAAACGGCATAAGCTGTGCAGCAACTTTACCGTATGGAGTCCCGACACCGATGTCATTATTTATATGCGGGGCATAGGATACCCTGCTTTCAGGGTAAGAAGTTCCATGCAAAATCATCGCAACTTCTTTTATCCCAAGATAATCCAAAGCAGGTTTTATACCGTTGTTTTTATAATCCTGTTCTTCGTCTTTTGTTAATCTTCTGCCAAAATTTACCCTTTGAAGAGTAAAGTTATTTATTCTGTTTACGTACATGTATCCCTAAAATTTTGTTCTATAAATATATCAAACCACATAAATAAAATTTTTGCTATTTATTTGATTAAATATTTACAAAAAATAAGAGGATTAACATTTCATTAAACAACGTAAATAATTATTATATAATTTGTAATAATTGGGAGTTAAGAGTATGTTTAAATTCGGCATCAGGAGCGGTTTTGCACCGTTAGAGGGCAGAACCCGCAACAAATGCTGCGATGTCTGCACTGTTGGGTGGTAAAGCGGGGAAAGAAGAAAGTTCAACGACAGAGGAAAGCGGTACGGTTGAAGAACCCAAGGAACTTACAGCGGAAGAAAAGTTAGCAAAACGCAGAGATTTTTCAAAATGGGAACCTCAAGTAATCACAATCCCGATGACTAAAGCGGATTGTGAAGCCAAAAAAGAAGCACTTGGTATAACAGCGTGTAATTATGACAATGACTATTTTGCCGCTGCGGCTGAGAAGTGTGGGGGAGTCCAAAATCTTCCGACAGAGGATGATTTGTACGAATTAGCCAAGAAATCAAATTGTAATGATTCAACACAACTCTGCGACGGCACCCCTGATTTCAGCCAACTACCTGAGAGTTTTTCGGGCTTAGGCTCCTCTTGGTACACCTTGTGGTCAGGTAGTGAGAAAAGTGCCGACAGCGCGTACGGCCGGTACTTCGACAGTTCGTTCTCGAACAGCCACTACCGCGACCGCTACCCTTCGAACTTTAGGGCTGTTTGTGTCGGTGATTTGGAGAAACAGTAATATTTAACCCTCCCTTGGGGGAGAGTGCCTGAAAGGCGGGAGAGGGTTTAGAATGGTTGCGCTAATGGAATTTGTCTAACCCTCACCCGCATTCGTACGGCTGTCGCCTACGACTGCGACCTCTCCCTCGGAGAGGTATGATTAATTTTTACCCCACCCTTGCCCTCCCAATTCGGGGAAGGAATAGACAAGACAAGAGAAGAACAACATGTTCTTCTCTTATAATGTTATATTTTTTGGTGCAAAAAATTGCACCCTACAGACTATATATCAACCATTTAAATCGATAGCTTCTCCAGATATTACTCTGCGAGATGCTTCTCCTGTTTCTGGATCAATATACTCCACTGTTTGGTTAGGAATTTCAATATGAGTTTGCTCATAAGCCCGTCCCCTAGCTACTGTTGCGGCTTGTGTTGCAAGTTGAGCTATATTGTTCGATGGTTGCTGTGCTGTAAAAACACAATTTAGTTTTGTTTTTTTAGCAACAACTTCTGGCAAAATTTTACCTTTGCCATTTTCTCTTAATGACTCGACAGCCTTTGAAAGCATACCTCCATCACCTTGAATTTTTTTCATAAAACAATCTCCTTTCGTGTTTTTATACTCTAAAAAATAAATCTCTTATATCTGTATAAAAACACTCAAGTCAAAAAAAAATTGCCCCGCCCCACCACATCATATCATATCGCTGATTATAACAGGGTTTCATGCATTTTAAACCCAACTTTACATTTTTTAACAAAGGCACTACTCGCTTAATTTTTGAGCAAGTCTGATTGCTTCAACCATACTATCAGGGTTAGCAACTCCTTTGCCTGCAATATCAAATGCAGTGCCGTGTCCGGGGGAAGTTCTTATTACATCAAGCCCAATTGTTGTATTTACTGTTTTTTCACCTGCAATTGTTTTAATAGGAATCAACCCCTGATCATGATAACAGGCAATATAACAATCATAATCATCTTTTTCACCATTTACATAATTTCTTCCGGCATCTATAAACAAGGTATCAGAAGGTTTTGGATAGGTTATATCAATTCCTTCATCACGCAAATATTCAACCGCAGGAACTAAAATTTCAATTTCTTCCCTGCCTAAAATTCCATCTTCACCGGCATGCGGGTTGAATCCGCATAATGCAAATTTCGGATTATCAATTTTAAAAACCGCTTTGAAAGTTTTTACAAGATTTTCAACCTTTTTTATAACAATTTCTTTTGTCAAATTTATTTCTTTTAATGCACAATGACGTGTTAAAAGCAGCACTCTGAAATTCCCTGCGACAAAAAGCATCTCAGCTGATTGTCCGTCATGCGATAAATATTTTTGTAAAACTTCAGTTTGTCCGTTAAAATTATATCCGGCAAGGTGAAGCGCGTTTTTTGCAACAGGTGCGGTCACAATAGCTCGGGGCTTCAGTTCGCAAACTTTTTTTAATGACTGAAAAGAAAATTCCCCTGCCTGAGCAGTAACTTTCCCCGCTTGGATATCTGCTTTATTATACGGGATTTCTATAACTTCATATTTATCAATGTCGGCATAGCGATGCAGACCTACTAAATTATTATAAAAATTGAGTACTTCACTATTAGATATTAAAGCAACTTTATCTTTGGATAAATTCAAAATCTTTAATGCTTTGAGAGTGATTTCTGCCCCGATTCCGTTTGGATCGCCCGTTAAAATTGCAATTTTATTCATAAATTAGCCCTCATGAGCTTCAAAATAACGTAAAATATCCATTATAGTCGTATCTTTGCCTAAATTACCTGACTTTGTCACAATGTACTGTGTTGAGTCAATATTTTTGCTTAAAGCTATTGCAGGCAAAACTTCATCTACAAGACTCAATTGACAAATACCCAAAGCATCACAGCATTTATAAGATGTTTCGCCACCTAATGTAATTAAAATTGCACAGATTTTAGATAGAACGGACTTGGTAAGTTCTGCTAAATAATCAGTTATCATATTTGCCAAACCTGATTTTGTGAGTTCAATATTTATTGACTCGGAATCAAATCCGTTGAAATTTTTAAATAAATTAGAGGTATGGACAAGAACAATTCCGGTATCATTCAAATCATTAACAATACGTTCAACAAGTTCATCCTGAACTCCCATCATAATGGTATCCATATTAAGCTCATAAATTTTTGATTTTTCACTGAATATGCAATTTTTTTCTAATGCTTTTATTTGATCGGCAGTAATATGAGTTGCGCTCCCTGAAACGATAAATTTTGGCATTTTGGGAATCTTAATATTTGAAATTACATTTTCATCAGGAAACCAAATATTACTTAGAACTTTTGCAGCTGCGGCATTTCCGACAGGCAAAATTTTGTAATCTGATTTTTGAACTGCAAGAACTGTTTGCTTAATATCCGTTTCCGAAACGGAATCCACAATAATTATCCTTTTGCCGTCCTCAATAAGTTCATTTATTTTGCGTAAAATCGGACCGGCACCATCCAAAACAGTTTTCAATTCCACAAGTCCGACAAGATTTTCCAAATTTTCACCTAATTGATTTTTCAACATTGTCGGTAAATGAGATTCACTTATTGGAGAATGAGGGTCTGCAGCCATTTCTGTTCTTTCTATCGGAGTACCGTTTAAAAGTTGGTACCCACCGACTGTTATTCTGCCTTCTGATGGGAATGCAGGCATAATAACAGCAGCATCCCAATCCAAAACTTCCAAAGCTGATATTACTTCAACAGCAATATTACCTCTTACCGTTGAATCAATTTTTTTATAGAAATAATCAGGATGAATTTTATCAACAAACAATTCGACGGCATTTTTAACTTTTTCAAAAGCACAAGCAGGAGTGCCATTTCTTGACTCTGTCGAAATTGCCCAAGCCTGAGGAATATGTTCCTGAACATTAGCAATATTTTCATTCAACAAAATATTCGTATCCGCACCGTTCAATTTAAATTGTAGTGCGGTATCATTTGCGCCTGTCAGGTCATCTGCGATTATGCCAACAATATTTGTATTAGTAATCATTATACAGTTTCTTCTACATCTCTTTTTGAGCCTAACAATCTTATATTATTTGCAATAATATAGAAAGTTTCTCTTTCATTGCCTGTTGCTTTGTCAGTCCAGCGCCTATTGGCAATTCTGCCATCCACTGCAACAAGTCTGCCTTTTTTTACATATTCTGATGCAAATTCAGACTGCTTATCCCATACATCTATATTAAACCAGTCTGTTACTTCGGCTTTTGTTTTTGCATCCCACCTGTTTACTGCAACGGAAAAATTCGTTTTTGTTTTCCCTGATTCAAATGATGTGAAATTTTCTGATGCATCTCTGCCTACTCTGCCTACTATTGTAACCGTATTCATAATTTTTACCTCTTATATTTTTGGTAGACTAAAGTCTACCCTACATTTTATATTTTATCTAAGTTAGTAAGTAAGTAGATTAGTAAGTTAGTAAGAGTTTACGGTTAATATATTCTTTAATTTCTTACTTCCTTCCTTACATCCTTACTTATTCATTTATATATTTTCACCAATTCCTTAACTCCGTCAAGTATTTGTGATGCTTTTTGCTGCGCCTTAGCTGAACCTGTTCTTATTATATCATCAACTACATTAAGATGTTCTTCGTAATATTTTCTTCGCTCACGTATAGGGGCAAGAATTTCATTAATCTTATCGCCCAATTGACGTTTACATTGAGCGCAGCCCCTTAAACCTTGTTCACATTCGCTTCTGACTGTCGCAACTTCTTCTTCAGAACCAAATATTTTCCAATATTTAAATGCAACTTCACATTCATCAGGATGACCCAAGTCATCTTTTCTTAGTCTGGAGCGATCTGTTATTGCAGTCATAATTTTTTTGGATGTTTCTTCCGCACTATCAGAAATTTTTATATCATTATGATAAGATTTGCCCATTTTGTTGCCGTCTAAACCGCAAATCAAAGAGCATTCGTTTAACAGCGGTTTTGCTTCATGAAAAAATTCACCGTACAAATTATTAAATCTTCTTGCAATATCTCTTGTAATTTCAATATGCGCAACCTGATCTATCCCGACAGGAACCAAATCAGCATTCATCATCATAATATCGGCACTCATCAAAACAGGATATCCCAACAGACCGTAATTCATTTGCTGCCCCTGCCCTTCTTTGGTTTTTAATATTTTAACCATATCTTTTAAAGTCGGATCACGTTCAACCCAATTTTGAGGAGTTATCATGCTTAAATAAACGTTAAGTTCAGCAACTTCAGGAATTAAAGATTGAACATAAATAACGGATTTCTCAGAATCAATGCCGCAGGCAAGCCAATCCATAACAACATCATAAGTATTCTGTTTTAATTCTTCCGTTTTGTCATATTTTGTAGTCAGGGCATGCCAATCCGCAACAAAATAATAGCAATCATATTTATCCTGTAAGTTTACCCAATTTTTAATTACACCCAAATAGTGACCCAAGTGTAATTTTCCCGTCGGGCGCATACCTGATACAATCACCTGTTTCATAAAAATCCTTTCTGTTGACTAAAGGAATTATAGTATAAACAAAAAATATAAGATAGATGTTTACTTATTGCCTTATTATCTTATTGCCTTAGAGCCTTTTAATAGTTTAACGGTTGAAGAGTTGAGCAGTTTGTTTCGGATTGAAAAATTCTCCCCGATAGGGGGATAGTTCAGTTTCTCCCCTGATTAGGAAAAATTAAAATTTATTTATTAAACCTCGCATTTTTGTTCGGGTTGTATATTCAAGGTGTTTTACTTCCTCATCCGACAATTGTTTGATTACCTTGAGATCCCCGGGGGCAGCCTTTATCGTTTGCTCAGGAACATTCATAACTTGCTCTTGTTTTTGAACTTCTTGAACAGTTTGTTGCACTTCTTTTGTTTTGACTTCTTTAACTTGCTCAGGGGTTACCGTTTTTGTTTTAATTTCTTCAGTTTTTACTTCTTTAACCTTAACGTCTTTTACTTTTGCAGGTTTTACCTCTTTGGTCGGTTTTTCTACAGTCTGTTTCGGAAGTTTTTTAACCGTTTCTTTTACAGGTTTCAA
>CACXFH010000060.1 GCA_902766975.1 uncultured bacterium
GCTTGTAGCTCAGCAGGTAGAGCACTCCCCTTTTAAGGGATAGGTCGCGCGTTCGAATCGCGCCAAGCGCATAAAATAAGAGATAGGTTTTATATCCTATCTCTTATTTTATCTGTTTAGCCAAGATTTGAATGCAGTTTGCGTTCGGAACGAGCGAGCCAAGTGCGGAGCCTTGAGCCTTAATAATTGGCAGTCCGCAGGACAAATAAGGCTCAAGCGGAGTCACGTCAAAAGCGAGCAAAGTGATTAATCGCGCCAAGCGCATTTTTTAATTTTAAAGGGTTTCAAGTCCTTTTTTTATTTTGCATAATTCCACCGAAATTATAAATTTTGGGCTTTTTTACATTTACTTGTGATCTTGCTTATAAAATAATTCCATATAATAGAAAATGAAATAAACAATAAAAATATGGAATATCAAATAGCAGAAGATGTGAGAGGGAATAAATATTATTTTGCGAAAGATGCTATGCAGATTTTAAATGTATTTTATAACCTAAACCATTTATAAGTTTTAGAGTTGTACTGATTTTTGGTTGAACTTTACCATTTAAAATATCAGATAAATTACTTCTATCCATATTTAATTCTTTAGCAAGAGAGGATATTGCACCACGACCGCGAGCTTTTACAACATATTGCAAAGAACGAATAAACGCATTTATATTGCCGTCTTTTGCAAATTCTTCCAATATTTGCAGCGAATTATCCGTCGAACCGTCATTTACACAAATTATTTCAATATCTTTTAATGTTTGGTTAACTACGCTGTCAAGACATTCTCTTAAATACTTCTCTACATTATAAACAGGTATAATTACACTAACTTTTGGCATAACAAGACTCCTTTAGTAATGAATTTTCCCATTCATACGCTGATTTTATGCTATCTTCTAAAGTTTTTTCCGGTTCCCATTTTAGAACTTCTTTTGCTTTAGAATTATCGGCGACTAACTTTGCAGGATCTCCTTCTCTGCGCCCCATAATCGCAACAGGTATTTTTTTCTCTGTTATTTTTTCGCACAAATCAAACACCTCTTTTACCGTATTACCTTCTTTTGTTCCAAGATTGAAGTAATTTGTGCTGCCGCCGTTTTTTAAATATTCAAGCGCTAATAAATGTGCTTGGGCTAAATCTTCGACATTTATATAATCTCTGACGCAAGTTCCGTCTTTTGTATCGTAATCTGTTCCGTACATTTCAAAAGTTTTACCGCCTGAGAAAGTAGATTTTAATATATTCGGAATTAAATGTGTTTCAGGCTCGTGCCATTCGCCTATTCTTGCTTCACTATCTGCTCCTGCAACATTAAAATACCTCAATCTGACTGATTTAAGTCCATAAGCTTTATCATAATCATCCATAATTTTTTCTATCATTAATTTTGTTTGACCATACGGATTAATCGGTTCCTGCGGATGATTTTCATCAATAGGAATATATTTGGGTTCTCCATAGGTAGCGGCTGTTGATGAAAATACAATATGTTTGACATTATTATTTAGCATAGCATCAAGCAAATTTAATGTTCCGACGACATTGTTGCGATAATATTTTGCAGGATTTTTGACGGATTCGCCAACTTGGGAAAACGCAGCAAAATGAATGACAGCATCAATATTTGTTTGTTTAAAGACTGCATCAATAGAATTCGGAGTCAACAAATCGCCATGATAAAATATTACATTCCCATGTTTTTTGAGGGTTGTAATTGTCTCAATATGACCGGTTGACAGATTATCAAAAACAACTACATCATATCCCTTTCCTAAAAGCGCCAAAACACAATGGCTCCCAATGTATCCTGCACCGCCTGTCACTAAAATCATTTGCAAACCTCCTCAAACAGTTCAATCGCTCTTAATATTGCCTTATCCATATCGTAATATTTATAATCTCCTAATCTTCCTAAAAAATATACATTTTTTAAGTTTTTAGCCTTTTCAAGATATTTATTATACAAAGCAGTATTTTCATCTTTCGGAATCGGATAATATCTTTCATTTTTACCCAATTCAAAAAATTCGGAGTATTCCTTTGCTATTACCGTTTTGTCTGACTTGTCATCTAAGTAATACTTATACTCATGAATTCGTGTGAAATCGTAATTGCAAGGATAATTTACACAAGCATTAGATTGATAATAAGGTTTATCATAAGTTTCAAATTTAAAATTTACACTTCTGTATGGTAATTGCCCGAATTCATAATTGAAATATTCATCAATCGGACCCGTATAAAATATTCTGTCGAATTCCGACGTATCAACATCCTTAAAATCTGTTTTTAATTTGATTTTGATATTCTTATGATTAAGCATTCTTTCAACAACTTTTGTATAGCCTTCCAATGGTATACCTTGATATTTATCCTGAAAATATCTGTTATCTTTACTTAAATAAACAGGAACTCTTGCAGTCACGGCACCATCCACATCATTAGGAGATACCCCCCATTGTTTGGTTGTATAGTGCAAAAAGATTTTTTCATATACATAATTCGCCAAGAATTTCAAATCATCATCATCCTGTTTTTGAAATTCTAAAATCGGAACTTTTGAATTGACTTCAAAATTATCGAGAAGTTTTTCTTCGAGTTTTCGTGCAAAAGTGAAAGGGAAAACATCATATAAAGTGTTGAAATTAAAGGGTATATGAGTTTCGATTCCGTCAATGTACCCGACTACTTTATGCATGTATGTATTAAAATCAGTAAATTTCTTTAAAAATTGCCATACTTTTTCTGATTTTGTATGAAAAATATGAGAACCGTATTTATGAATCATTATTCCGTTTTCGTCGCGATAGTCATAACAATTACCGGCGATATGATCTTTTTTATCAATAACTAAGACTTCCTCGCCTGATTTTTCAGCTATCAAATATGCAATTGCCGCACCGGAAAAACCGGCTCCGACTACCAAATTCTTACCCATTAATTTTCTCCTTCTTTTTGAATTTGATATAAATAGGGATTCCCAATATCGTAATAACTTTGTATTTAATAGAACCTTTATACCTATTTTTTATTGAAAAAATTTGTTCTGCAAAGCTCCTTTTTGTGTTAATTTTTTTTAAAAAATTTTGAAATTCTTTTTCATCAGAATAATATTTACGGCAAAGCTGCTCATATTTTTCGATACTATTTTCAGGGATATGGTTGTAAAACCAAGTTACGATAGTTTTTGAATAATCGGCCCATTCATCTTGCAACTCCTCAAACAAATTATGCTTAATTAAAAATTCTTTTAAGCGTTCAATATTGTCAAATATGCAAAAATTTGTGTCACTTTTTAAGCGAACGGATGAACTGTTTCTAATTTTATAAAAATACAAATACTTGTCCAGATAATCAACTTTATCAGCAAGTAAAACTGCGCCGTCCGAAAATAAATTGTCCTCTGCAAGTCTGCTTGGAGAACATTTTATATCATTAGATTTTATAAAACTTGCTAAATAAAAATAAGCCCAAACGTGAAGATCTAAATTATACAAACAACCTTTTTTTAATGTCCGCCAACTATAACCGGGATTTTTGGATAAATCATAGTTATATTCTTTTTTTATTTTGTCTGCAAAATTGATATTTTTATATTTCCCTGAATAATCGTTATATTCTTTATAATTGAATTTTACAACTTGTGAATTATGTTCTTCGGCAAAATTATAAAGAGTTTCCAACATATCTAATTCTACCCAATCATCAGGATCAACAAATTGTATATATTTACCTTTGGCAAGTTCTACACCTTTATTGCGTGCAACTCCCTGCCCTTGATTTTCTTGAGTCAGAACTATAAATCTGCTATCCTTTTTAGCATACTCATTTAATATCTCCAATGAATTATCTGTTGAGCCATCATTTATGCAAATTATTTCAATATCTTTTAATGTCTGATTTGCGACAGAATCAAGGCAATCCTTCAGATAAGGTTCAACATTATATACAGGGATTATTACCGATACTATTGGTGTCATTAGTTGAATATACTCCTTCAGTACAAACAAAAAATAGCTATTACAATTTCGCAAATCACATTAAGCTTCATATGCCTTATGTATCAATTTTATTAAAAATCAACACATATATATGCTATCACAAAAATATTTATAAAAAACTTTCTTAAAAATAAAACAATTATATTTTTAGTAATTGCCATAATAAATTATTGTATTTGTACAATATATAAATTAAAAAACTAAGAATTCACAATCTTATACATCAGGGAGAGAGCCTTTTACTTCAGCAATTTCATCGCACTCCAAATTAAAGACCTCATGCAGTGCTTTTACGGCTTTTTGAGCATCCTCTTTGTTAATCAGACAACTGATTTTGATTTCTGATGTTGAAATCATACGAATATTTATCCCCGCATCAGCAAGAGTCTTAAACATCGTAGACGCAATCCCAGGACGGTCAATCATACCTGCTCCTATGATTGAAACTTTAGCGATATTGTCATCAAAACTTACATCGCCGGCACCGAGTTTTTCTTTCACACCGGCTAATATTTCCTGAGTTTTTCCCAAATCTTCCTTGCTAATAGTGAAGGCTATATCATTTTTAACTTTTCTCGCATAAGACTGAATAATCATATCGACAGAAATATTTTCTTTTGCAAGACTTCCGAATAATGTTGCAGCTTCTCCCGGAGTATCAGGGATATCACAAACTACAACTCTTACCTGAGATAAATCTGCAGCCACCCCTGCAACCGGTTTATTTATTTCCATATCTTCAACTCCTAATATTAAAGTTCCTTTGTTATTATATTTAAATGTTGAACGAACTCTAAGCGGCATCTTATACTGTTTTGCCGTTTCAACACTGCGAGGATGCAGCACGTTTGCACCGGCATGCGCTAGTTCAAGCATTTCTTCATAAGAAATTTCATTCAATCTGGAGGCATTTGGCACTACTCTGGGGTCAGTTGTGTAAACTCCCTCGACATCCGTATAAATATCGCATCTTTCTGCACCTAAAGCAGATGCAATAGCAACTGCCGAAGTATCCGACCCTCCTCTGCCTAAAGTTGTTATTTCACCTTCTGTTGTAACACCCTGAAATCCGGCAATTACAATGATATTTCCTTCATCAAGGCTTTTTCTTAATTTTTCGGTTTTAATATCTATTATTCTTGCTTTTGTGTGTACGTTTTCGGTGATAATGCCAATCTGAGCAGCATTATAGCTTATTGCTTTATAACCCTTTGCCTGCAAAGCCATTGTTAATAATGACATTGAAACGCATTCGCCGGTTGATAAAAGCATATCCAGTTCACGCTCTGACGGGTTCGGGTTTATATCGTGAGCAAGTTTTACAAGATGATCGGTTGTATGCCCCATCGCGGAAACCACAACCACAACATCATTGCCGTTTTCTTTTTCCTTAATAATTACATCGGCAACGTGCTTCATCTTTTCAACATCTGCAACTGATGTACCGCCAAATTTTTGTACTACGATATTTTTCACTCTAATTTCCCTGAAAATCTTTTAACATTCTCTCAAGCTCTTGCTTTTGGGGCATATAATCGAATTTTCCTAATTCAAGCGCTCTATTTGCAACCGAAATTGCATCTTTTATATTATATTCACAAATGTTTTTATTGACAAGAGTATATTTTGCCAAAAATAACAAATTCACTACTTTTGTACTTATCGGAGCAAGCTTTTGAGCTTTTTGCAGCTTTCGGTTTGCTTCTTCAAAATCCGATACATTTATTAACCATTCTCCGTAATCCGCGAATCCTTGAGCATAATTAGGATTATTTTGAGTAAATTTGTCAAAATATTCTCTGACTTTTGCCGGATTATTCAATTTTTGATAAGTCATTGCTAAATGATAATAATTATATGTTTGATGTTTATCGGTAGAAATTGCTTTTTTAAACATTTCAACTGCACTTTCAAATTCGCTATTCTCAAACATTTGTAGGCCTTGGGCTTCCTGAATATAAACATTTGACTGATTTTTTTCTTTTAATTCATCAATAAGTTTGAAATCCCCTTTGTATGCGTAAATTAATGCCAGAGCAATTTTTGCATCTTTATTCTCCGGTTCATATTCCAAAGCTTTTTTGAATTTCTCCTCTGCATTCAAAAAATCCAGAAGTCTTAATAAACTTTTACCCCACTCAAAATATAGTGCAGAATTTTTTAATCCCAAATTTTCGGCGGTTTTGTAATTCTCGTTGGTTCTTTCATAATCCCTTTGGACAGAGTAAATTTCACCCAGTATAAAATATGCCGGAAGCATTAATTTATTCAACATCACAGCATTATGCGCATATTGTTCTGCCTCATCATATCTGTTTTGAATAAGTTTCAGATGAGCGTATTCATACAAACTGCCTTCATTTGGAGCTACTTTTACAAGAAATCTCAATTTTTCTTCAGCTATATCATATTCTTCCAATCGTTTTTCCATTACTGCCGAAAGCAAAATCGCAGAAAAATTATATTTACTTATTTGGGCTGCAAGGTTGAATTTATCTTTTGCCAATGCATATTTTTTTTGCTTCATAAATACCATACCCCAACCTGTTTGGACATCGGTATTCATCGGCAGAAGTTTATTTGCATTTTCAAATGCAATCTGCGCTTTGTCAAGGATATCAGAGTATAAATAGCTCATCCCTAGCCTCAGCCAAATTTCTTTATCATTTGGAGCAAGATTAGCTGATTTTTCATAATAATATACCGCATCTTTAAAATTACGATTCAGTTCGGAAATCTTACCGAGATATTTGTATACTAACGGATCTTTATCTGAAATATCAACAGCCGCTTCCAACACTTCTATTGCTCCGTTATAATCTTTTTCATCAATCAGCTTTTTAGCCTTATTGACATAAGCAACAGTTGGCAGAGCCTGTATCACGGTATCATTTGTATAATTATTTACCGAATTATTAATATTTTTTATCTCATTATAAAATTGTTTTAATTTGTTAAGCAATCCGCAACCTCCCTAAATGCGCCATTCCCGCCGCAAACCTGCGTCATTTGAATATTTGTAATCGCCTTTACTTTATCCGTTGCATTAGGAACTGTAATTCTGTATTTTGAATAATTAAGACATTCAATATCGTTGATTTCATCCCCGATGTATAAATATTCATCCTGCGATAATTTTTTTCTGCTAAGTATGTCTTTTAATATCGGGAGTTTATCGCGAATACTTTGATAAACTTCTTTGATTTCAAGGTTTTTTGCAATGGTTTCTATTGCGGCATTTTTTTCTCCTGAAATAATTGCAATATCAATTCCGTTACGTTTTAGCATGTAAAAACCTACTACATCTTTAAAATTGATTTTTCTTGACATTACCCCATCATCACTGATGTAAACACAATTATCGGTAATTACACCATCAAAATCTGTTATAACCATTTTTATTGTATTCGGAAGCTTTAAATTTGACATATTTTCTATTATTTACAAACCTTACACTATTGATTATAATTATAACATATTATAGGATTTTGAGAGGATAATGTCATCATATCTTTACATAATTAATATCGGTATAATTCTTGTTTTTATCACCTTGTTTTTTATAACAAGGCGTTCAAATAAGCGTTGGTCAAAAATTAATGATTATTTAGGCAAAGTTACGACAACTGTTGATTCAATCCGTTATGGGGATTTAAGTAAAAAGATTAATATAGATCATCCTTCATATCAAAATGTAACCCAAAGTATTAACCGGATGGTAGAAACCCTGAATGACCGTGAGCGAATGATTGCGGAGTACCAATCCGAATTAATGAATCAAAACAGATTGCTTGAATCTGTTATTAATTCGCTTTCTGACGGGATATTGATTATAAATGACAGATTTGAAATCTTGCGGGCAACCCCTAAGATTTTGAAGTGGTTCGGCATCAAAAGAGGTCAAAATATCATAGGGAAGAACATTTTTGAATTTATTCAGGTGTCCGATGATAATGCGGAGGCGGATAAATTTGATAATGATGAAGTATTTATAAAACACACTCCGACCAACAATTTTATCATAAGTACTCAACCGTTAATGCACATAGAAAAAAAACGCTACGTTATCATTATTAAAGATGTTACCGTTGAAAAAGAAATTGAAACACTGAAAACTGATTTTGCAGCTACCCTCACTCACGATTTAAAAGTTCCGATTATTGCGGCAGCAAATATGATTGATTTATTTTTAAAAGAAAAATTCGGACCGATTTCCGACAAACAGGAATTTGCTCTGAAAAATATGAAAACCTCAAATGATGAATTGCTTGAACTTGTTCAGGTTTTACTGGAAACTTACAAAATTGGAGATAAGGGTATAGATTTATATAAGGAGGAAATTGAACTAAATTCATTCTGCGGTGAAGTTGCAGATAACATCATGCCGTTAACAAAAGATTTGAATATAAAAATTAATTTTATACCGTACAAATCTAATTTGATAATTAGTGCGGACAAAATGCAATTACAAAGAGTAATAAGAAATCTTATTTCCAATGCAATAAATCACAGTAATACACACAAAGATATTGATGTAAAAATCGGGGAAACAAAAGGATATGCAACAATATCCGTCATTGATTACGGTCAGGGAATTCCAAAAAACGAGATTAAAATGATATTTAATAAATACTATTCCGCAGCAAAAAAACTCCGAAAAGTCGGAACAGGATTAGGTTTATACTTATCTCAGCAAATCACGGAAGCCCACGGAGGCGAAATTACTGTAGAAAGTGAAGAAAATGTACGGACGGAATTTTGTGTCAAACTTCCAATGTAATTATTCTTCATCATTAAGATAGTTTCTTACCCTGCAAATTTCATTATTTTCAATGATTTTTGTAAGTTTATCCTGTAATATTTTTTTATTTTCTTTATTGCTTTCCCTGTTTACCGCATACATTTTTTGAACAACATCCGCAAGCTGCTTTCTTGTAAGCCCGCATTTTATTGTTAAAATGACTTTATCCAAGTCATAACTGTAAACTGTACTTTTTGTATAACATTTACCGTTAAGATACCCCAAAACTTCTTCTGTTGATTTTACTTTTAAATATGGCGAATTTACATCCTCTGTCGGAATGCTTGTTGAATATTCATCCGTATAAGCTACACAATTTTTTAAATGTTTTATATATTCAGGGGTATAAGTAACCTGCGGGGTTTGCGCAATTGCACCGACTCCTGCCAATAATAAACCTGCTAAAATAATTATCTTTTTCATAATTCCACCTTTAAATTTTATACGATAAAAACATTTTACAAATATTATTGCATTTGTGTCAAATATTTAATCATTTTTCTTAAATCTTTGTTCCAACAACCGTTCCATTTTTTTATAATATCATCCGCAGGAGAAATTCCTTTGCCTAAATATTCCTTAATAGATTGCAAAAATAGATTTTCGCCCGTCTGGTTTGTTTTTAAAGATTTTTCCGCAATTTTTATAATTTCTTTTGAATAATCCAAAACCGATGCGTTTTTAATCTGCGTTTTTAAGCCTTGTTTGGGCACGTTATATCGCAATTCGGAATAATCTTTGTATTGAAGATGTTTTAATAATTCTTCAATTTCATCCAGTGCGGTATTATCATAAAACACCCCTTTATAAATTGCTAAAATCGCATATTTCAAATCCCCTCCGACACAATCATGATTCCTTATCTCTATAAAATTTCTCAAACGAACTTCCGGAAAACATAAATTTGCCTGAAGTTCGTAATCTTCAATAGTCGGTGTCAAATGCTCAAAACCGTTAGACATGTATTCTTCAAATGTAATATCACCATTCACTGTAATCGGTTGTCCGTTGCGCTGCACAAATATCATTGGAGTTTTCATTACACAATCAATATAATCTTCAAATGAAAATTCTTCGCTTATTTTACCTGCAAAACCGCATCTGTCATTATCCGTATTAAGCCAGCTCAGAGCCCTGAATGATTTGTAGCCTGTGTCTACCCCGCCTCTTATCGGCGAATTTGAAAACATTGCAGTCATAAACGGGGATAACTTATTGGCAATTTTGAATTTTCGCATGGCATCTTCTTCTGATTTAAAATCAATGCAGCATTGAATACCTGCTGTTTCACGCATCATAACATCCGATAAAATTCCCCATAGATAATTTGCCATTATTTTATATCGTCTTTTGGGAATAAGATGGATATTTTTATGGGTAGAAAATGGTGAAACTCCGTAATTTAAAAGTGTTGTCCCGTTTTGCCCCAAAATTGGTTCAAGATATGAATTTATTGCGTCAATTTTTTTCTTTAATGCAAAAATTGTCCTCTCCGGTTTTGTGCTGATTTCAATTTGACATCCGGGTTCAAGAGTGATGGTGTCGTGTCCTTTTGCAAGACCGATAATATTTTGTTCATCGACGATATAATCCCACGAATTTTGCCTTGCAAATTTTTCCAAACTGGCTGCAATCCCGTCATTCCCCCAGTAGTCAACAGCATTTAATGATGCTGAATTTATAGGCAATCTTTCATATTCAATTCCGATTTTGTAATCCTGAGGATTGGTGTATCCTTTTGTATAAAGTTTTAATATTTCACTTTTTTCTAATGTATTTACTTTTAAATTCAGCATTGTTATCCCTTTTCATTTTAATATTATCATAACTATATCTAAGATAACAAAAATTTAATTATAAACATCTATCCTTTTGTGGTATTATTAAGGCTAATATGAATTACTTTGAACGGGCTAAATATTTCAGAACAAAAAAACGCTTAGGACAAAATTTTCTGATTAACGGAGAAGTTATTGCTGATATTATCGATTATGCAAATATCTCAGCGGATGATACCGTTTTGGAAATCGGTCCCGGGGTTGGTTTTGTTACAGAACAACTTATCAAGCATGCAAAAAAAGTTATAGCAATCGAACTTGATGAAGAAGCTATTAAAGAATTAAAAAAATTAAATGCTCCAAATCTTGAAATAATACACAATGATATTTTAAAAACTGATTTATCTTCATTATGCGAAGGTAAAATAAAAGTTGTTGCAAATATACCTTACTATATTACAAGCCCGATTATAGCACATTTATTGGGTGAAATTGATGATTTGAATAACAAAAACAGGGCAAAAATTACTGATATAATACTTATGGTGCAGGAAGAAGTCGCTCGCAGGATGTGCGCAGATGAGAATTCTCAAGGAAAACAGTATGGGCTGCTAACTATATTATCCAAGTTTTGGGCAGACGTTGAAATTTTACGAACTGTTGGGAAAAAATGTTTTTATCCCGCTCCAAAGGTAACATCAGCACTTGTCAAACTAACAGTCAGAGAAAAACCGCTGCTTGATTTATCGGATTACTCGCATTTTAGAAAAACGATTCGTGCCGGATTTGCTCAAAGAAGGAAAAATATAAAAAATTGCCTGCTTAATGGCGGTTTTTCTAAAGATGCAATATCAAAATCATTATCAGAACTTGGAATTGATGAAAATACAAGAGGGGAAAAACTCTCTATTACAACATTCGGAGCTTTGTCAGAATTACTGAAAAAATATTGTTAATTTTTGTAAATATAAATAGTTTTTTTTAGCAATTTTTTCAATTCAGATTACTTTATATTAATATATAAAGCTCTCTCTTCTTATTTAAACGGATAGGCCTTGGTAATATACTCAAGGTCTTTTTTTTGTTTATGTGCTGACTTCAGGCTCTTTTTTATATCCGCATTTTATATTTGAGCAGGCAATCACATCACCGTTTTTCAATTTTTTCTTTACTAAAAGTTCTCCGCACTGAGGACATTTTTCACCTGTCGGCTCATTCCACAATACGAAATTGCAATCCGGATATCGGTCACACCCATAGAATACCGTTCCACGTTTCGATTTGCGTTCAACTATCGTCCCTTGACCGCATTTTGGACAAGTAACCCCGGTTGATTTGCGATAAGGTTTTCTATGACCGCAATCAGGGGAAGTACATTCTAAATACTTTCCGTAAGGACCGATTTTAAATTTCATATCAGAACCGCATTTTTCGCACTTTTCTTCACAAATTTCCTGTGATTTTTCTTCTCCGTTTTCATCAGTGTCATTTTCTAATTCCTGCAAAACATTCAAAGACATTGCTGTTTTGCATTCAGGATATCCGCTACAGCCTAGGAATTGAGAACCGCTTTTTGAAGAACGCAATACCATCGGTTTGCCGCAATTCGGACATTTAATATTGCTTGAAACAGTTATCCTTTGCGCTGTTTCCATAACTTTATTGACATCCTCCATAAAAGGATTGTAAAAATCTTTTAACACCTTCACCCAATCGACTTTTTTATCCGCAATTTCATCTAATTTTGCTTCCATTCCAGCCGTAAATTTGTAATCCATAATCTTTGCGAATTCCGCAACAAGCTGCTTTGAAACCGCACGACCAAGCAGCGTCGGAAACAGAGTCTTGTTTTTCTTTTCAACGTATTTTCGTGTTTGAATTACGGTAATAATAGTTGCATAAGTTGAAGGACGACCGATTCCGTATTCTTCTAACGCTTTGACTAATGATGCTTCGTTGTACCTTGGCGGCGGCTGGGTGAAGTGTTGTTTTGGGTCAACCTTTTTGCATACAACCTTATCGCCTTTTTCTAAATCCGGAATTTTTGCATCTGCTTCTTTTCCTTCATCTTCTTCTTCATCATTGTAAAGGGTTAAAAATCCGTCAAACATAACCTTACTTGTTCCGGCTTTGAGGGTATAATCTCCCGCTTCAATTTCAATGGATTTATTGGCAATTTCAGCAGGCGCCATTTGAGAGGACATAAATTTTTCCCAAATGAGTTTATAAAGTTTATATTGGTCATTATCAAGATATTTTTTAATACTTTCAGGGGTTCTGTCAGGATAAGCGGGACGGATAGCTTCGTGAGCATCCTGAACATTTTGCTTCCCTTTTGCATAAATATTTGCTTCTTTTGGGTAATATTTTTCGCCATAATTTTGCAAAATAAAATCATGCGCCATATTTTGCGCATCATCCGATACTCTGACAGAGTCGGTTCTCATATAAGTAATCAAACCCACAGGAGCGCCGTCAATTTCAACTCCTTCATAAAGTTTTTGTGCAACCTGCATGGTTTTTGAGACCCCAAAACCGAGTTTTGAACTTGCTGCACGCTGCATTGTTGAAGTGATAAAAGGTGCTGTAGGTTTTCTTTTTATGGTCTTTTTAGTAACCTTTGAAACCTCATATTGCGTCGAAGAATTTGTTAAATAATCAACGATTTTTTGCGCTTCTTCCTGATTTTTTACTGTTTTTTCAACAGATTTACCTTTAATTTTTGAAAGTTCCGCCTCAAACTGCTTGCCTTCTTTATCAAGATTGGCGTGAATTGACCAGTATTCTTGCGGTTTAAATGCTTCAATTTCTTCTTCTCTTTCACAAATCATTCTCAATGCAACCGACTGAACTCTGCCTGCAGAAAGCTTGCGATTGCCCATTTCTTTCCACAAAACAGGAGATAATTTATAACCTACAAGTTTGTCTAAAATTTGCCTTGTCTGCTGTGCTTTTACCATATCCATATCAATTGAACGAGGATTTTCAACGGAATGCTTAACAGCCTTCGGGGTTATTTCGTTAAATACTATACGATAAATTTTTTCATCAGGCACTTTAAGAATTTGCCGAACATGCCATGCTATCGCTTCTCCTTCACGGTCGGGGTCGGAAGCAAGGTAAATTTTGCCCGCTTTTTTAGCCATTTCATTTAATTTGCGCACAACCTGCTGCTTACCTGGGATAATTTCGAATTTCATTTCAAAATTTTTATTTACATCAAACCCCAAATTATCGGTTGACGGATCTTTTGTCGGCAAATTGCGGACATGCCCGTAACTTGCTTCTATCTGAAAGCTGTCGCCAAGTATCTTTTTAATTGTTTTCGATTTAGCCGGTGATTCGACTATTACTAATGATTTTTCCTGTGCTGCCATAATCTATCTTCTCTTTTGTCTGAATAACAATATAAACTTATTATAATTATTCGTAATTTAATTCGCTAATTTTGTGTTCATCACCAAAATTGCACCAATCTTTTTCATAATAGCCCAATGATACGAATTTTTCAAATGATGAATATTTCCATTCTTCCGGCGCGATATCATAGTGCTTTACAGAATTGTAATGGATATAGTCTAAATGCTTGTATAAATCGTTCTCATCCCGAATTGTATATTCCCAATAACGATTTTGCCAAAGTTTATTGTAGGTCGGCGTTGCTACGCCGACATTTTTTGTGAAATTATATTTTATTGAATGGATAATTTTCGGATATTTTGTAATATCTTGTGTTTTGATTAAAAAATGCAAATGATCATTTAATATGACATAAGCAATAATTTCAAAATCATGATATCGCGCGACCTCATTAATAGAATGTTTCAATGTATCAATTTTATTAATTAATATGGGATTTCTGTTCTGTGTGACAATTGTTATAAACACAATAGAATTTTCAATATATGCTCTGCGATAATTCATAAGATAATTATATTATAAAATTTATGATGTCGGCGTAGCAACGCCGACATACTGCTGCCATTTTATTTTTCTTTGTCGGCATAGCAATGCCGACCTACATTCTAACTCTCTCCCTTGGAGAGATGACAAAGCTTAAAATTTAAAACGCTTTATACCTATCCCCGCCGACTTGTTTTATTATGCCTTTTAACTCCATTGTTGTCAAGTTCATCAGCAAATTATCCAAACTTAAACCCGTCAGAGAGAGCAATTCATCCACTCCTCGTTCTTCTATTTTGACATATTCATAAATTTTTTCTTCATCAGGTGTTAATGTCGGCAAAGTCAATTGTGTCTGAACTTCTTTTTTAATCTCCCAACCCAAGGCATCAAGAATATCTGCGCTTTCTGTTACCATTGTTGCACCGTTTTTTAAAAGTTTATAAATCCCTTGGGTATTAGGATTTGAAATTTCCCCCGGAATACACATCAACTCCCTGCCCTGTTCAAGTGTAAGATTTGCGGTAATCAAGGCCCCGCTTTGAATACCTGCCTCTGCAACCAATGTTCCGTAACTTAATCCTGATACAATTCTGTTTCTCTGAGGGAATCTGAATTTTACAGGTTCGAAACTAGGGTAATATTCAGTTACAACCGCACCATAACCGTTTTCTATATTTTCATACAACGTTTTATTCTGTGTCGGATAAATATAATCAAAACCGCTTGCAATAACTCCGATTGTTTTTAAATTATTTTCAATTGCCGCAGTATGCGCGACAGTATCAATTCCTGACGCTAATCCTGAAACTATACAGACATCCGTATTCCCAAGCCCCGAAATTATTTTTCTTAAATTATTTCTTGAATTTGTACTTGCTTTTCTTGAGCCGACAACTGCCAAAGTTTTGGAAAGATTACAATCAAAAAGTTTACCCTTGTAATACAACACCGCAGGAGGATTTTCTATATTTTTAAGCATTTGAGGATAATTTTCATCCTCAAGAGTTAAAAAATTTATTCCTTTAGTTTCGACATTTGCAAAAACTTTATCAATATCAACTTTATCTCTTAATTTTATAAAATTTTGCGCTTTTTTGACAGAAAGCCCGTCAATATTTTCAAGCTCTTTCAAATTACAGTTAAAAGCCTTTTCTATATCGCCAAAGTAATCATACAGCCGCTTTGTAAACCGACTGTCAATTTGTTCTATTGATGAAAATGCTATCCAGTATTTGTAATTCATATTCCCCCTCTCCCCGACCCTCTCTCTCAAGGGGCGAGGGAGTTTATAATTGCTATCTTACTATGTTGACCTGCTTTGATTATTTTTTGTAATTCTCTTTTACATAATCTATAACAAGCTTTGTACCCAAGTTCCCTGCGGTACGATTTTGCTCTTGCGCTAATTTTTTAAATTTTTCAAAAATATCATTATCAACAAGTAATACAAACCTTTTTTTATCTTCTGCCATATTAAAACCTATATAATAAATTTGTAACTTATTTAACATTTTATTATAATTTTATTGACATATCAATTGCAATTGTATTACAATAAACGTGCAATTTTATTACAACAAGATTATAAATATAGTTCGGCATAGTTACACCAACAAAAAAGTTGTCATTCTGAGGCGATAGCCGAAGAATGACGAAGTTAATTCGGTGCATAAAATCGCACCCTACCACCTTTCAGTATATCTGTTGGGGTGAAAACCCCAACTTACAGGCTGAAAGCCCAACCTACAGGCTCTCGTAATAATCAAGAGAAATATCTACAGGCTAATCATTAGAGTCGCAACTGCTGCTATAATACATATTTGTAGAATAACATTTAGGATTTGAAGAATTTTTATGTTTATATTTATATTTATTAGGATATCCTGTAAAACCGTGTTTTAGAGTCTTACAAGTAGTTCCTGAGCAACAACTCTGATTTAACCATACTGGGCTATTTAAATTTGCGGCAGGTCCTGCAGAATAAACAGCACCAACAAGATTTGTTAATTGATAATTCGCAGTTTCTGAACCTCCATTAGAGCTTGTAAGAGTTGTATTTAATGACTTATAAGGATCAGTACATATACTTGTAGTTTGTGATACAAATGAATCTTTACCATATTTATGGTGTGTAACATTTAATCTTGTATATGAAACACTTACATTACTTGAATTACCTGCGGATGAAAGTCCTGTATAAGAATCACAAGGACCAGTAAGAGTACACGTAGCTGAATTACAAGTAACTTGTAATTGAACTTGCGGATATAATAGAACGCATTCTGAAGGGTGCTTATCTCTAAATGCCTGAATATTACAACAAGCATCTTTTCCTGATTTTGCTGATGAGCTAGAATTGTACCACACACTTTTATTATACCACATTTCACAGCAAGTAGTACTGCTTGCAGAAGTATTTGGCTCGTTTCCGCAACATTCAGTAGCAGCATCAGGGTCATTATCACGCCATGCAGCACCTGTAGAACCAGCACAACAAGCTTGTTTAGTATATGATGCAACTCCTTGCCATGATATAGATTTGAAATAGGCACAGCAAGAAGAAGTTGGATAGCCAGTTGAAGTTTGACAATAAGGACCACAATAACTTAAATCAGGCACATATCTGCAACATTCTTTTTTAATTGATTCATCTGTAACATTGGTACCCCATTTATTACAACAATCCGCGTTTACATTTGCTAACAATATATTATTGCATTTATCACAATAACTCAAATCGGGTTTGACTCTGCAGCATTCATCTTTTAAGGCAGCAGGCGGATTACTTCCCCAACCGTTGCAGCAGTTTGCCTTCTCAGTGTCAGTTAA
>CACXFH010000061.1 GCA_902766975.1 uncultured bacterium
GACTTTCTGAGTAGTTTCAGTCAACCACTCGGAAGGGGATGTAATTCAAACGTAAAGCCGAAAGTCGGCAGAAAAATATTTTTTCAAATGTCTCATTAAAACCCACATTAAAAACGGCATGAGCAATAAAAAACTCCCCAGGCTGGACTCGAACCAGCAACCCTTCGATTAACAGTCGAATGCTCCGCCATTGAGCTACTGAGGATTAACATAAACCGATATATCTCGGCTTGCTCCCCCATTATAAACTAAAAAAAAATTCTTGTAAAGTACTTTTTTAATTCTCATATTTGCAGGGGTGCAATTTTTGCACAAAAATTCCCATTCCCTCGGTATGAACTGGGAAGAATGGGTGTTAATCCTATCTGCCGCAGAAGGTCCAAAGCCCTCCTAGCCTCACTCCAAGGAATATTGTTGATTTTTCATTGACATATAGCCCCTCTCCCTACCCCTCAGCCATACGGCATACAGTCTCACACAGCTCGTTCCTCTTTGGTTCGAACCGGTATCCCCAAAAGGGCGAGGTATTCCAAAATTTTTATATTTAAAATCAATGATTTGTTTGCAATTCCCTACCAAGGGGAGGTACTTTAGGCAAAGCAATCCGGCCGATAGAACACCCAAGATTTGTCACATCAGGCGATTCTTCGGTCATTTCATTCCATCATAATGACGTAATCTGTTGGGGTGGAAACCCCAACTTACATATTAGGGCTTATCCAAACATATATCTAAAACCCCTCCTAGCCTCCCCTAACAAGGGGAGGTACTTTAGGCGAAGGATCGCCAGATAGAACACTTAAGATTTGTCACATCAGGCGATTCTTCGGTCATTTCATTCCATCAGAATGACGTAACCTGTTGGGGTGGAAACCCCAACTTACATATTTGTGCTTATCCAAACATATATCTAAAACACTTCCTAATCTCCCCGAACAAGTGGAGGAATTTTTCAATCCGAAACAAACTGTGCAACCATTCAACTATTAATCTTTTAACTAAACTTTTCTAATTTAACCGACCGGTTTGATAAGTTCGATAGGTTTGATAAATTCGACTTACGTGATATAATAAAATTGATAAATTATTTTATAAGGAGGTTAATTATGCCAAATCCGACATTAAGAGAAGAAACATTTAATGAATTAAATTTTAATCAGGATTCACTCAGTTTAGACAAAGCAATGACCGAAACAGGAACATTATTGAAAACTCTTGCTTTGGGCGCATTATTAACCTTGAGCGCATCTTACACATGGTATTTAGTCGGAGCAGGATTTGCGGATAAAGCTTTGCTTTTAGGTAATGTCGGTGCCATTGGCGGACTTATTGTTGCTCTTTTCATCTGCTGGGGACCTAAAAATCGCTATTTATCTTTGACCGCTCCTATATATGCATTGTTTGAAGGTTTAATGCTCGGGGGATATAGTGCGGCAATTAACGCATATTATCCCGGATTGGTATCTCAAGCCGTAATCGGGACATTTATGACTATCTTTGCAATGTATATAGTTTACTCCACAAAACTTATAAAAGTAACTGATACATTTTTTAAAACTGTTCTTATTGCAACATCTGCTGTATTCGGAATTTATATATTACAGTTTATTTTATCATTTTTCCATATAACAATTCCGCATTTATTTTCAAATTCTCCTATCGGCATCGGATTTAGTATTGTTGTTTGCGGTATTGCAGCTTTCAATTTACTTGTTGATTTTGAATTTATAAATCGCTTTAAAGGAGAAGCCCCAAAATATATGGAATGGTATGGCGCATTCTCTTTGATGGTTACAATTGTTTGGTTATATCTAGAAATTTTAAGACTTCTTGCAAAAATATCCAGCAGAAGATAAGCTGTTATTGAACTTGTCGCATGACAACATTTTTATCAAAAATCGTTTCGGATGCTATACTTAAATAGTAATTATTTTCAAAAATTGCGGAATAAGTATCTTTAGTTTCTGTTCCCAGTTTATATGCGGCTTCTTTTAACGTCCAAAAATTATAAAAATCGTGTGCTGTTTTAAATTTACGATTATAATAGCGGGATAATCTTTCAAAATTGCGTTCTTTTATATATTCTATATCTATTCCGCAATTGTTTTTGTCAAAGCATGCAATGACATAATCTTTTGAATGTGACAAGCTGAACTTTAAATCGGAATCTTTAAAAACAGGTTTACCGTCTTTGCTCAAAATAATTGTTGTATCGTCGATTTTATAATTTTTTTGAGCTACATTTTTTATCAAATATCTTCCGATTGTGTATTCAAAAAAACGTTTTTCGCTATTAAAATTTTTATCGGCATAATTATTTAAAATGCTTTTATTGTGCGTATTTTTAAATTCATTAATATTGATATAATAAATTTCCATACTCAAAACTCTTAAATATTGTGCATACTGTCAAAAATTTCTTTTTTTTGTACCCAGACTTCCATTCCCATTTCTGCGCCGGTAGAAGTAACAGCTTCTTTTATCTCTTTAAAGGAATAAGTTGATTTTTCAATATCGCAGAGCATAAACATCACAAAATGTCCCTGCATAAGTGTTTGTTTAATATCTTCAATATTGACTTCGTATTGAGCAAGAACGGTTGTAACTTTGGCAACAATTCCTACTTTATCTACTCCTGAAACGGTAACAAATATTTTTGAACTCATGTTGTTTCCCTTTTTTTATAACACTACTTTTCTTGTCATCCCGTACTTTACAAAACGAACAAGCGAGGAACGAGCTTTGTGAGCTTGTATACGTCGGCGAAGCCGTTAGCTTATATCATTCGTCATCCTGTTCTTGATACGGGATCTTCTTTACAGATGCCGCATCGGAGTGCGGCATGACGTTTTGTCATCCTGAAACGAGTTCAGAATGACAAATATATATTATTTATTCAGCCACTTTGCAATACCGTGAGTTTGACAGTATTCTTTCAAATCCTTTTTAACGTCTTTGCAAAGTATATAAAGTACAATAACGTTCGGTACGCACATTGCTATCATCATGGCATCTGTTATATCAATTATAGATTGAACATTCATACAAGACCCTATAATGATAAATAAACAATATATCAGATTGAAAGTTAATACGCGTTTTTTGCCTTCACCTAACAGGAATGTCCATGCCTTTTGACCGTAGTATGCCCAGCTTATTAATGTGGACATTGCAAATAATACCGCAATTATCGATAGAATAATCGGGAAAAACGGAATTACGGATTGGAATGCATTAGATGCCAGTTCAATCCCTGAGATTTTGCCGACTGTTGTGTGATCCAAAACTCCGGAAAATACAATTGCAAATGAAGTGAAAAGACACAAAATACCTGTTAAAAATGTTTCCAATAGCGCCACAAATCCTTGTGATACGTGTTCTTTTGTTTGTGCGGTTGCATAAACAATTGCCGCAGCTCCTGTTCCGGCTTCATTAGATTGGACTGAACGTCTTAATCCGATAATTATTGTTCCGAACACCCCGCCTGCAACTGCTGTGGGGTGAAAAGCTTCTTTCACAATCAGCGCAATCCCCGCAGGAATATCCATAATATGATATCCAATTACAATTAGACCTGAAATTATGTATAAAGCGCACATTGTAGGAGTCAAAACAGTTGTAACCTTTGCGATACTTTTAATCCCCCCGACAACAACCAAACCGATTAAAATAGCTGCGGTTAAACCGATTACCCAAGTAAAACCGTGGAATATACTATGTTCTCCGCCAGTAATAAAAATAATTTGATGTGCGGTTTGGTTAATTTGAATCATATTCCCGCCTGTTATACCGCCACCGATACAAAGTATTGCAAATATAACCGATAAAGGCTGCCCTAACCATCTCATATTTTTTCTTGTCAATCCGTGGGCAATATAGTGCATAGGACCGCCGGAAATAGATCCGTCAAGGTTGAATCTTCTGTATTTTACAGCTAATGTTGCTTCGACAAATTTTATAGACATGCCTAAAATTGCACCGAAAAATATCCAAAAAGCTGCCCCGGGGCCGCCGATAGAAATTGAAATTGCAACCCCTGCAATACTTCCTATCCCTATGGTTCCTGACAGTGCAGTTGCCAATGCCTGAAATGATGAAACTTCACCTTCGCCGTTTGAACCGTCTTTTTTGGGTTTCACTATTAAATCAACTGCATGTTTAAATCCCCATACCGCTATACCTTTAAAATATATTGTAAAAAATATCCCTGCAAATAATATCCAAAAGATGATTATAGGTACATCATTACCGCATATTTTTATCGGGTAAAATATAATTTTTGCGATAAAATCGGAAACGGGCGCAACATGTTTATCC
>CACXFH010000062.1 GCA_902766975.1 uncultured bacterium
AAAGGGATTTACACAAGCCCCCATCGTCTAGAGGCCTAGGACAACACCCTTTCACGGTGTAGACAGCGATTCGAATTCGCTTGGGGGTAATTATAAGAACCGTAAAGGTTCTTTTTTATTGTGTTTATTTTCTATGGATATTTCTGTTTGCTCTTGTTTTTGTATTGATAAATTTGTAAACATTTTAATACCGCAAGTCGGCTGATTATGCTGTGGTTAAAATACACATACAACAATTACTGTCTAAAAGACATTCTTTATATGCTGTTTTTAATAGTTCGCAAAAAAAATTTTTTGGAGTTTTTACATTTATTATGGTCATTATTCATCCGAGATTAACTAAATTTTCAACGCTGTATGCTAAAGGTTCAGTTGTTCAAAGAGCAAAATCCGCAGACAGAATTAATGAAAAAATCTTCGGTAATACGGTAAAGCTTTACAATAACAAGAAGAAAAATGTCCATGCCGAAATTATCGAGGATTGTTATAACTTTTGTTTGCCTGAAAATAAAAATATATTATTGTCGCCTCTGGAATCAAAATCGGATGATTATGCAGGTGATGTTGTAATTCTGGAAAAAATGAAGATGTTCGTTGGATATATGATTGATTTGCCAATGTCAAAAAGTGATAAAATTAATATTAAATCTATCCCTGCTTTGATGCATGAGTCAACTCATGTTCTTGATTATTTATTAAATCCTAAATATTTAGTAAATGAACGAGATTTACAAAATATGACTTTTATTTCAAAGTTTTATTCAAATAAAGAAGGTTGCAGTCCTTCCGACTTATTAGTATTAGATAAAGTAAATAAATTAGTAAATTTGTATAATGATGTTTTTTATCATTTAGAAGATTTGAATTCCGATAAGTCGTTAATTTTGGGTAATGCAGAAGCTAAATTAAAAACTTGTCTTAATGGTATTGCCCCAAAAGTGCAAATAGTATTATTAAAGTACATGCGCAATTCCATGTTAATGGAACAGCATGCATTCAAACAGGATGTGCATTATGCCAAAATACTTAAAAAGCTTGGCAAACCTGTTGATGATGTAGACTCCAAAGATTACGGCAAGTTGGCAATGTTTCCCGAAAAAATTAAAATTGTTGAGAAATTGTTAGCCGGAACTATAAAAGCTGAGCGGGATAAATTGCGCCCTCAAAGTGTTTTCCAAAAATTTATCAACAACTTGAAAAAAAGATTTACTACAAAATCTAATATAAATGTATGAGATTTGAATAAATTATTAAAGACCTGATTTTGCGCTCCGACATGATTAATAAATCAGTTTATTGGAGCATTATAATGTCAGAACAAATAGTTATGCCGGAACAAATAGGGGCGGCAAACTCACTCTATAAGGAAAAGGCGCAGGATTTTTTAGAAAAAGCAAGATTAGCTCATGAAAAATATCTTTCCGGTCAAAAAGGGTCGGATTTGCAGGAAGCCATTGACTGCTATATTGATGCGGTTAAATATGATCCGTCTATTCCCGAAACATACTATCGTTTGGCATCATTGATGTGGGAGCAGGGGCAAATCAGTATCGGAAGTGCTATTGAGCAATGTCAAACAGCGCTGTCTTTATCTCCAAAAAATGTCAATGCACATCTTTATGCGGGATATTTCATGCAGCTTGCTCAAGATTATAAATCGGCAGAAAAAGAATATAAATCCGCAATTAATATAAGCGGCTTAAAATCAGGGCGTCCGAGGATGATTATGTCTGAAGCTATTTTCGAAAAAATCAATTCACAAAGCGGAAGTTTCTCTGATTATGTAAGATTTTTATACTATTTTTTGTCCGGAAGTGTGATGCTCGCATGGGACAGAAATGCAGTCAAAATGGTTTGCAAAAATATGTCTGCCGATATGAGTATATTTTCTTATTCAACAGTCGGAAAATTTTTAGAACAGTTTAAAATGTATGACAAGGCAAATGAGGTATATAAAACCGGTGCTTTAAAGACCCCAAAAAGAGAATATTTTTATTCAAAAATGGGGGATATTGCCTTAAAAAATCATGATATTGAAACAACTGCAAATTGTTACCGCTTAGTATTGGAAGAAAATCCGATGAATCGTGCCGTTCTTGTAAAACTTGCAGGAATATTACAGGCATATTTCCCCGAAAATACAGATGAAGCTATCGATTGTTATGAAAGATTGTTGGAATTTGATATTGATAAAGCTCAAATTTATTATGAACTGGGGCATCTTTATATGAGTAAGGATGATAAATTAAATTCTATCGGGGCATTTAAGCTTGCGGTTGAAAATGATAGCGAAAATCCGTTTTATAACAACTCTTTAGGTTATGCTTATGCCAAAGCTGAATTATATGATGATGCTATTGCTCACTATCAAAAAGCAATTTCCCTTAATCCTGATGCAGAGTGGACATCTATTGTTTGTCAGGCGCTTGGTGCAATTTATGCGGGAGAAAAGGGAAATGTCGAAGCTGCTGTTTCTACATATCAGGCAGGCATAATTCTGGATCCGAACAATTACGATTTATATATTGCTCTTGGTGATATTTATATGGCAGATTATGATTTGGATAATGCTATTCATTCATATTGCGATGCAGTGACACTCAATCCCGATGATGAACGCGGATATTCAAAGCTGGGGGTGGCTCTTTGGGAAAAAGATTATCTTGAAGAAGCACTTGTTGCGTATCATAAAGCCGTAGAAATAAATCCTGAAAATGCTTATTCTCAAAATAATTTAGGCATATTATATTTAGACGGTTTAGAAGATGCTGAAGAATCATTAGAATACTTTGAGGCTGCTATTGCCTTAAATCCGAATTATACTCTTGCTTATTTTAATGCCGGCAGAGCAAGCCAAAAAATGGGATTTATAAACGATGCGGCGTATTATTACCAGATGGCAATTGATTTGAATAAATTAACCGATGACCTTGACGAAAATGATATAAGAACACGCTTATACGGGTTATTTGAAATTTAACCGGCTATAGTCATTGCCGCTTGACATTGAATTGTTTTCGTGTTATTTTCCTTTTGTCAGAAGTTATAAAATTGAATACGATTTCCAAATCGGCCTTTATTGGTCTTTGTTTGGCGTATTTATTCAGATAAAGGTTAGCCCTTTTAAATAGCATTTTAAACATTTAAGAAAGGTAAAAATCAATGGAAAACAATGAAGAATTAAAAGCTGAAGTTGTTGAAGAAGTTTCAACAGAAGTTGAAAAAACTGTCTCAGTTGAAGAAGCTGCAGCCGCAGAAGCAACAGAAGCTCAGTCAGAAGAAAAACCTGCAAAATCAAGACGCGGTCGCGGTAAAAAGCAAAAAATCGAAACCGTTGCAGAAGAAAAACCGCAATCTGAATGGACAGAAAACGTAGTTCAAATCAGCCGTGTTACTAAAGTTGTAAAAGGCGGTAAAAAATTATCATTTAGAGCTATTGTTATTGTCGGTAACAAAAAAGGACAAGTCGGCGTAGGTTGCGCAAAGGCATCTGAAGTTATTATTGCTATTCAAAAAGCAATCGCTGACGGCAGAAAAAATGTTATCAATGTTCCTATTTTCAAAACAACAATTCCTCATCCTGTTCAAGCAAAATCAGGTGCGGGCTGTGTTATGTTAAGACCTGCTTCTCAAGGTACAGGGATTATTGCAGGCGGTGCCGTTCGTTCAGTATTGGAACTTGCCGGTATTGAAAACATTTTGGCTAAATCATTAGGCTCGAAAGCTCCTTTGAATGCTGCAAACGCAACTTTGGAAGCTTTGAAATCATTATCAACATTTGGTGATATGGCTAAAAAACGTGGTCTGTCAATGGCAGAATTTTTAAATTAAGGCAACAAGTAGGTTGGTGTATTACACTAACAAAAATAGTAGAAGGAATAAAAAAATGGCAAATAAAAAATCAGCAGAAAAAATCCAAATCAAACTTGTAAAAAGTTTAATCGGTTCAAGCGAAAAACAAAGACGAGTTGTTGCAGGTTTGGGTTTATCAAAAAAGGATCAGATTGTTGAACATGCTTCAACTCCAACAATTTTAGGTATGGTAAACAAAGTATCTCACCTTGTTGAGATTGTAAAATAGTTACCGGTATCAGTTAAAATTACAAAGAAAGAAGGAATAAAATGTCAAATATAACATTAGAAGATTTAAGACCGGCAGACGGTGCAACAAAGAAAACCGTTCGTGTAGGTCGTGGTCGTTCATCAGGTTGCGGTAAAACATCCAGCCGCGGACACAATGGTGAAGGTCAAAGATCAGGCAATGCTTCAAAAAGAGGTTTTGAAGGCGGACAGATGCCTGCATATAGAAGATTGCCTAAATTAAAAGGTTTTCAAGTATATTCAAAAGTTAATTATGCTCAAATTAACGTCGGCAGAATTGACGCATTAGGTCTTAAAGAAGTTTCATTGGAAACTTTGAAAGAAAAAATGACTATTCATCCGACTTGCGTTGGTTTGAGAGTTTTAGGCAATGGTGAAATTAAAAATGCTGTTACAGTAAAGGCAGTTTATTTTACACCATCAGCAAAAGAAAAAATTGAAGCCGCAGGCGGAAAGGTTGAAATAGTATAATGGCTAATGATATTAAAGCACCTTCAACAGAAGATTTAATGTCTATGTGGAACGCATCGGGTTTAAAGCAAAAAATCCTGTTCACATTGTTAATGATTGCAGTATGGAGATTCGGTGTACAAATTCCTTTATACGGGATTAACAATCAGGTATTCTCTACTATTGCATCAGGAAATAACATTATCGGATTTTTGGATTTATTCTCAGGTGGTGCGTTGGGTAAGGTATCTATATTAGCTTTGGGTATCGGGCCGTTCATTACATCATCAATTATTGTTCAGTTAGTATCTGTGGTAATTCCTGCATTGGAAAAATTGCAGAAAGAAGAAGGAGAAGAAGGGCGCCGTAAATTATCGCAATATACCAGAGTATTTACTGTTATACTTGCGATATTTCAAGGTTTTATCTTTATGCTCTTTTTACATCATTTACCGGGAGCAGTAATTCCTAATGTAAGCCATGCTTTATTTTATATTAATTCTGTATGCATACTTACTGCGGGAGCAGTTCTTGTTATGTGGATTTCGGAGTTGATAACTGAAAAAGGTATCGGTAACGGCGGTTCATTGATAATCTTCTGTGGTATTTTGTCGGGGATTCCTGTTTATGCGCAGAGAACTTACCAACTTGTAAAGGCAAGTCCGAGTATGCAGCTTGCACTATTCGTTCTGCTTACAATATTTTTCCTTGCAACAATTTTGATTGTTATTATGCAGGAAGCGGTAAGAAAAGTTATCATAGTAAACCCAAAACGTCAGATAGGTAATAAGGTTTATGGCGGTATGAATTCGTTTATTCCGTTCAAACTTAATCCGGGCGGGGTTATGCCTATCATTTTTGCAATAGCGATATTGCTTTTCCCGTCTACTGTTCTTGCGATGGTTGGTCAGGCAAATATAAAATCGGTTCAATTAAAACATATAATCATAAGTTTGAATCATTTTTTGAGCCCTGACGGTATATCATATTATTTAATATATGTCGGTTTGATTATTGCGTTGACCTTTTTCTATGCATCAATTATGCCGAATATGCAACCTAAAGATATTGCAGATAACCTAAAAAAATACGGTTCATCAATCCCGGGGATTAAACCCGGCAGACCAACTGCCGAAACGCTTGATAAAATCTTATCAAAGGTAATTTTTATCGGTGCTATCGGTTTAGGTATTGTTGCATTAGTTCCGTCATTCGGAAGCTATGTTACTAAAATCGAAACATTGCAAGGTATCGGTGCAACATCTTTAATCATTATGGTCGGGGTCGCACTTGATTTAATCAATCAGGTACGCTCTCATCTGTTGGCAAGAAATTATGAATCTTTCTTGAAAGATGATTAATATTTTAATGTAAACATTAAATAAACATATAAAACGGAATCTTCTTTGCGGAAGGTTCCGTTTTTATTATCAATAATGAGGCTATATAATTACCTAAAAAAATACCATCCTTTATTTCAAGGATGGTATTTTTGTTTCTATTCTGAAATATTATGCGCAACCTGAGTATCCGCAGCTTGGACATATAAAGCAGCCTTCTGCCATTTGGATTTTTGTTCCGCATTCAGGGCATTTAACTTCTTTAATTTCACCGGTCGGATTATATTCTTCTGCGCTCTCTACCTTATCTTCAACGACAGGCTTGATTTCTATACTGTTATCTTTCTTCTTTGCATCCAAATTCATCGGTTGGAATTGACGTGAGTTATTTCTGTATACCGTAATTCCTTTTAAGTTATTTTTATAAGCTAAAATATAAGCTTCTTCAATATCTTCTCTTGTTGCGGATTCAACAAAGTTAACCGTTTTAGAAACTGCATTATCTGTATGAAGCTGGAATGCAGCCTGCATTTTAACATGCCAGTATGGTGTAACATCATGAGCTGTTACAAAGATATGTTTAATTTCATCGCTTACACCGTCTACATGAGCCACCGAACCGTCAACCGCAATCTTAGACATCAATTCATCGGAATACAATCCATGTGAAATCATATAGTCTTTAAAAATAGGGTTAACTTCAAGCATTTCTGTCTTATCCATAATAAGTCTTGAAAATACCAAACCAAACAGAGGTTCAACACCGCCTGAAGCTCCTGCTATCATCGAGATAGTTCCTGTTGGAGCAATACATGTTGTTGTTGCATTCCTCAAACCATATTGTTTAATCTGCGCATCAAGTTCCGCCCATTGTTCATCCGAAATCTTACCTGCGGATTTCCCTTTATATTTGTTATACAAGTAATTATCCTGATCATAGATAGAACCTGTGAAGTTTTTAAATCTTCCTCTTTCTTTAGAGAGCTCGATTGATTCTGTTTTAGATACATAATCAATAAATTCCATAACCTGACCGGCAAGTTTTGTACCTTCTTCACTTGAATATGAAATGCCCGATTTCATAAGCATATCAGCCCAACCCATCACGCCTAAGCCAATTTTTCTGTTATTTTGAACCATTTCAGAAATTTGCGGCAACGGATAATTGTTTACTGCAATTACGTTGTCCAAAAATCTCATTGCAGTTCTTGTTGTTTCTTCAAGTAAATCCCAATCAACAACCCAGCCGTTTGAAGTTTCTTTCATCATTCTGCCTAAATTGATTGAACCTAAATTGCAGGCTTCATAAGGAAGCAGCGGAACTTCTCCGCAAGGGTTTGTTGATTCAATAGCACCAATTAGCGGAGTCGGGTTATCAGAGTTCATTTTGTCAATGAAGATAATTCCGGGTTCTCCGTTTCTCCATGCCCCGTCAACAATTTTATCAAATACCGCTTTAGCACTTAATCTGCCTACAACCTGATTATTTTGAGGATTAACCAAATCATAATCTTCACCCGCAAGGTATGCATCCATAAACTTATCGGTTATGGCAACGGAAATATTGAAGTTGTTTAACTGATTGTTATCGGATTTACAGTCAATGAAATCCAAAATATCAGGGTGGTCGACTCTCAAGATACCCATATTAGCGCCGCGTCTTGTTCCGCCTTGTTTGACGGCTTCGGTTGCGGCATTAAATACTCCCATAAAAGAAACAGGACCTGATGAAACCCCCATAGTAGAGCGAACAACACTGTTTTTAGGTCTTAATCTCGAGAATGAAAAACCGGTTCCTCCGCCTGATTTATGAATCAATGCAGTATTTTTAACGGTTTCAAAAATACCTTCCAAGCTGTCTTCAACCGGCAATACAAAGCATGCCGCTAATTGACCTAATTCTCTGCCTGCATTCATAAGTGTCGGAGAATTTGGCATGAAGTAACGATTTGTAATTGCCCGATAAAATCTGTCTGCCAGTTTTTTTACTTCTTCTTCGCTTTTCCCGAATTTAGCATCGGCCGAAGCGATAGTATCTGCTACTCTGTGGAACATATCCGACGGAGTTTCGATACAATTTCCATCCTTATCTCTCTTTAAGTAACGTCTTTCCAGAACCTTAATTGCATTTTCGCTAAGGTCGAGTTTTTCTTCTAAACAAGTGTCTGACACATTAACCTCCATAGTCTGTAAATTATAATATGATACATTTCCCAAA
>CACXFH010000063.1 GCA_902766975.1 uncultured bacterium
TCGATATTTATACCTACCATTCATTTTGTAATGATATAATCAAAACTTATCCAATGCAGTTTGAAATGGCAGTCGGTGTAAGACTTATAAAAGACACAGAAAAAATCAAAATTATGAGAGAATGTATTGATGAAGCCAAATTACAGGCGTTTGTTCCGGATCGTGGTGACAGATACTATTTCACAAAAAATTTCATTGATTATGTTGAAGAATTAAAATCAAAACGTCTTACAAAAGAACAATATCTTGATTTTATAAATACAAATCCGACACTTTTGAAACGTTATAAAGAATTAAGGGCTGAGATTGCAGAACGTGAAGCACGTGGCGAAACAAGAAATGTAACTCGCTACAAGGATCTTGAAAAAGTACAGAAAGATATTGATAAAGCGCGGGAACTCTGGACTATATATGAACTTTACACAGATAAAATGTTCAAAAATAACCTGATAGATTTCTCGGATATGATAAACCTTGTGCTTGATGAGTTTGAAAAAGACAAAGAGTTTTTGGCGGAAGTTTCAAACAAATACAAGTATTTCCTTGTCGATGAATATCAGGATACAAATGATTTGCAAAACGCAATTATTTTCAACCTTGTTGACGGAAACAAAGAAAACAATATCTTTGTTGTTGGGGATGACGACCAGATTATTTACGGTTTTCAGGGCGCAAAACTTGACAGTATCGAGAACTTCCTCAACAAATATCCTGATACAACGGTTATCTGCTTAAAAGAAAATAACCGTTCAACCCAATCTATTCTTGATTTTAGTTATGCAGTTATATCTCAGGATGAAAACAGGCTTGAAAAGAACCCGAAATTTGAAAGTAAAGGGATTTCAAAACGTCTTACTGCTGTGAATAAAAATGTTTTGCCGCTCGATAGAAAAGTCAGACGTCTGCATTTTGGCGACAATTTGCAGGAAACAAATCATATTGTTGATGAAATTGTGGAGCTTGTAAATTCCGATAACTGCCCGAAAAATGATGATGGCGAAAAAGATTTATCTAAAATTGCGGTTATTTCAAAGAAAAGGGCGGAACTTCAAACTTATGCCGAGATGCTGAAAGGCAAAAATATTCCTTGTCAGATAGATGAAGGTAAAAGTATTTTCGCTATTCGCTCATCAATTTTGATTTATTTCTATATGAAAGCACTGAATAATTATCTGATGAACAGTGACAAATTGTTTGGCTTGCTTTTGTCTGAACCTTTCAAACTCGATTTGGAAGACTACAACAAGATTTTGCACGAAAAGCAACTTTTGCTTTATAAAAAGCCAAACGATTTTATATCATTGATGAAAAGACTTGACGGCTGGAAGAATCCTGATAAAATTGAAGAATTTTTGAAAACCTTTGATTATTTGCTTGAATACGCAGGCTCAAATGATTTGAGGAGTACCGTTGTTGAAATTATCAACCGTACAGGCATTTTGGAAGCGTTTTATAAAGAAGAAAAGAACCGTATGGAAAACCTTATGGGTATCAAAAAAATAATAGATGAGGCGACAGAATACGGAAATCTTGATTCTACAAAAGGTTTAAATGATTTTGTTCAGTATCTTTCAGATTGCTGGAATGATGAAATTGATGTTACGACAGACAAAAGCCCTGTTATTCAAAACGCAATTCAGTTGACGACTTATCACGGTTCAAAAGGCAGGGAATTTGATTATGTCTATTTGCCGAATCTTATTTCAAGAAACTGGGAAAAATTCAGAATGCCCGGTGAATATAAACTCATCTGCGAACCGGTTTATGAAAAAGAAGATGAGGAGAAGAAAAAGGACAGCGAATTATTGAAACTGCTTTTTGTCGGAATTACAAGGGCAAAATATGCACTCACAATTTCGTTTGCTGATGCAGAAGACGGCAGGGCAAATCAGATAACCAAATATTTGGCTGATTTTGAAGATTATGACTTTGACAAAGAAACTTTTGAATACAAAGAAGACGATTTCACAAAGGAATTTTTCAGAAGTATTTCAAGAGATGTTTATGATAATCAAAAAGCGTTCAGGGAAGAAATTGAAGAAAGAATTCAGCAGGCAGTGCTTTCTCCAAGCCGATTGAATGACTATCTTGCGTGTCCGAGAAAATTCTTCTATAACAAAATTTTAGGCATTGATGTCGAAGAAGCCGATTGGGATAACGCAAACTTTGGTAGTATTATCCATAAAATTTTGGAAAATTCAGTAAGGATTCACAAAGATTCAGGCGCTTATCCGGATCAGGAAGAGGTTACAAAACAATTCAATACACTATTAGACAACGCAAAATTCTCTGATGATGCGACAAAAGAAAAATTTGAAAAACGCGGCAAAGAGGTTATAGAAAAATACTATCCGCATTTTACAAATAACTCTGATTCGGTTGAAGAAGTTGAATTTAATTTTGACGGAATACAGGTTGGTGAGAATTTTGTTAAGGGTACTATTGACCGAATTGAAAAATTTGATGACGGTACATACGGACTTTATGATTATAAAACAGGAAAACCTGTGAGCGGAAACCAAATAGCCGTCGGAGGAGATAAAGAAGGTTATTATAACCAGCTTTGTTTCTATAAATACGCTTATGAAAAATTTTCGGACAAAAAGGTTTCTCAAGTTGGCATAATCTACGTCGAAGACCATAGCCACAGTGTTTATAAAACCCTCTGCGAAGCTGATATGGAATATATTGAAGGTAAAATCAAAGAAACATATAAAAATATAAAGTCTATGAAATTTGAACCGATATGCGAAACACGTGACGGCGAATGCAAATTCTGTGCCTACAAACAACTTTGCAGGTTGGATGTAATATGATAATTAAAAAAATTAAATAAAGAAGAGTTATGGATAAAATTCAACAATACAAAATTGAAAAGAAATTAAATTTACATCTAAAATTTAAAGAAATTAAAAAGATACTTGAAACCAA
>CACXFH010000064.1 GCA_902766975.1 uncultured bacterium
GATTTTCCTTTTCTTGTTGAGTGATTATTGGCGTAAGCACTCTACAATCGAATAATAATACGCTAAAATTTTAAAATCAAGAGATTTAATAAAAGAATTTTAAAATCCAAATTTACATACAATTATTAGAATTTTTATACTAAAATTTTAAATATGAAACATAAATTATTTAAATTAGAATCAAAATATAAACCCTCCGGAGATCAACCGCAGGCGATTGAAAAACTTGTTGGAGGTATTGAACGCGGAGATGATACACAGACTCTGCTTGGAATTACAGGTTCAGGAAAAACATTTACAATTGCAAATGTCATTGAAAAAGTTCAAAGACCGACCCTTATTATTGCACACAACAAAACTCTTGCGGCGCAATTATATAACGAGTTTAAAGAACTTTTTCCAAATAATGCGGTTGAATATTTTATCAGTTATTATGATTACTATCAGCCGGAAGCATATATCCCCCGTACAGATACATATATTGAAAAGTCTTCAAGCATCAACGAAGAAATTGACAGACTTCGCCATAATACAACAAGAAGTCTTTATGAACGAGATGATGTTATAGTGGTTTCATCAGTAAGCTGTATTTACGGTTTGGGAGTTCCCGAAAACTATTTCAAAGGTACAATTACCCTTCACCAAGGAGATGAAATTGACAGAGATGCCCTTTTAAAATATCTGATTGAAATTCGCTACGAAAGAAATGATATAGAATTAAAATATTCAACCTTCAGAGTTCGCGGGGATATTGTTGAAATTATGCCGCCGTATGAAAAAATAGTTACCAGATTATATTTCTTTGGAGATGAACTTGAAAAAATTGTAAAAATTGATCAGGTATCAGGAGAAATTAAGGATACGCCAACAGAAATTGTCATTTATCCTGCTGTTCACTACATAACAGACGATGAAAATCAGGAAGAAACCATAAAAATGATACGACAAGAACTGTCTGACAGACTTGTTGAATTAAATAGCGAAAATAAGCTTGTTGAAGCCCAAAGACTTGAGCAAAGAGTAAAATATGATATAGAAATGATTAAAGAGATGGGCTACTGCACAGGGATTGAAAATTACTCAAGAATACTTGAAAGACGAGCCCCCGGAACACCACCCGCAACACTTTTAGATTATTTCCCAGACAATTTTCTTACCATAGTTGATGAATCGCACGTTACACTCCCGCAAATCAAAGGAATGTTTAACGGTGACAGCGCACGCAAACAAGTACTTGTAGATTACGGCTTCAGGCTGCCTTGCGCAAAAGACAACAGACCGCTTAAAAATGAAGAATTTTATAACAAAGTAGGGCAAAAAATATATATTTCCGCAACTCCTGCGGAATTTGAAAGACAAACTTCCACACAAACAGTTGAACAAATAATCCGTCCTACAGGGCTTTTAGACCCAAAAGTTTCGGTTCGACCAATTGATACACAAATTGCCGATTTAAAAGCCGAAATTAAAAAACGCGCGGATAAAGACGAAAGAATTTTAATAACAACCCTTACAAAACGTATGGCAGAGGACCTAACGGACTTTTTCCTCCAAGAAGGAATACGTGTGCGCTACTTGCATTCTGAAGTTAAATCAATTGAAAGAGTCGAGATTTTGAGAGATTTAAGACTTGGGGAATTTGATGTTTTAATCGGGGTAAATTTACTAAGAGAAGGTTTAGATATCCCCGAAGTTTCTCTTGTTGCAATTATGGATGCAGATAAAGAAGGTTTCCTGCGTTCTGAAACAAGTTTAATCCAAACCATAGGGCGTGCTGCAAGAAACGCTTGCGGAGAAGTAATTATGTATGCCGATAAAATTACTGACTCTATGAATAACGCGATTAAAGAAACCGAACGCAGAAGAAAAATTCAAATTGAATATAACCAAAAATACGGAATAATACCGCAAACAATTAAAAAACCAATAGAAAATAATCTGCTTTCTCTTATTGCAAGCTATCGTAACTTTGAAGATGTTGTCGCAGAACAAATGGTTGAAATGGGAGTTGAGAAAAAAGATTTACCAAAACTTATATCCAAGCTTGAAAAGGATATGCATAAAGCCGCAAAAATACTTGATTTTGAACGTGCGGCAGAAATCAGAGATCAACTAAAAAAACTTCGTGATATAAAAGACTAGAACTACTTTTTCTTACTACATTTATATGCCGCGGAATTTTTTATATAATAATTATCCCTGTATTCTTCATCATTTCCTCTGATAAATTCATAAGCCGATTGAGAAAAATATCCTGATAAAACAGAAATGTTAAATACAAATACAACTGAACAATAAAATAGGAACGCAGGATTTGTTAACGGGATTTTAAAATAGAAGAACAAATACCAAACAACACCGACTATAAGACCATTCATAATAACTAATTGAGGTATTAAGAATAAAATATCTATAAGAACATCTATGCAGGATTCAAATATAATCGGGAAATTATACGCCGATTTGATATTCATATTTTTGGAGAATGATAAAAAAGCCGTCAGCGCAACTGAGCCAACAATCAACCACACAACACATTTAAATATTAACTGTAAATAACTGATATCAAAAGGCAAATTAACAAAAGACACAAGACAATAGGCTATAATAAACAATATTAAAAAGGTTGGAGCAAGAGCAATAAAACCGATAAATAATATATGTATTATTTTAAAAAAATTAAATGTTAAAATTTCTTTTCGGTTTTTTCTCACATTATTTACACCATTACTTAATAATGCAAGAAACAACAAAAATACCGGCACCGCTACTAAATAAAACAACACAAAGTTGCCGGATAAATATAATTTCACACAGAAATAAACAGGAAAAGCATATACTACATATTTTAAAAAAGCATATTCTTCACCTATAGAATCATTAAAGGCATCAAATAATGACGTCATTTTTTATTCCTTATGTAGTTTATCGCTTGATTAATCTCTGCAATTCTGCAGGTTTCGAAGATTTTGACAATGCATTTTCTACCGTGACTAATCCATCATTTACTAATTTTGCCAACGAAGCTTCTAAAGTCTGCATACCGAATTCTGAACTTGTTTGGATAGTAGAATATATCTGTGCGGCTTTAGCTTCTCTTATCAGGTTTGAAACAGCAGGAGTAACAATCATGATTTCCTGAGCCATAACACGACCTTTTGAGGTCCCGTCAGGTAATTGCTTAGGCAAAAGAGTTTGAGCAAAAACTGCTACAAGAGAATTGGCAAGCTGAACCCTTATTTGTTGCTGCTGACCTTCGGGGAATACGTCAATAATACGGTCAATTGTCTGAGAAGCAGATGAAGTGTGAAGTGTCCCGAATACCAAGTGACCTGTTTCAGCGGCGGTCAGAGCCAATGCAATTGTTTCGTGATCACGCATTTCACCTACCAGAATGATATCAGGATCCTCACGAAGTGCGGATTTTAGGGCATTCGCGAAAGATCTTGTATCCATACCTAATTCACGCTGGTGAATTACGCTCATTTTAGATTTATGTACAAATTCAATCGGGTCCTCAATTGTCAATATATGTTCTGCTCTTGTTCTGTTGATATAATCAATCATAGCCGCAAGAGTAGTTGATTTACCTGAACCGGTCGGTCCTGTTACAAGAACCAAACCTCTTGGTTTTTGAGCAATTTCTGTTACAATAGGCGGCATACCCATATTTTCAAGTGTCGGAGCTTCGGAATTTATAGAACGAAATGCCGCAGCATAAGAACCTTTGTCCTTATAGAAATTAACACGAAAACGTCCCATTCCTTTTATACCGTAAGAAAAGTCCAATTCCCAATCCTGTTCAAGACGACGACGCTGGTCATTTGACATCATCGGGAATAATAATTGTTCAACCTGATCGGATGTCAATGGCTGATATTCCATACGTATCAATTTACCATCTACACGTTTTATTGGAGGGAGCCCTGCAGATACGTGCAAATCGGAACCTCCGCTTTCTATTACATCTTTTAATAAATCTTCTATTATCATTATTAATACCTCGGCTAATCACTAAAATTTAAAAGTTCATCATTTTCTTTGGCAGCAAGCTCAAGCATTACATACGACATGTAAGCCCCAAGAGCAATTGCTTTCGGGTCAAGTTCGGTTTTATTTGCAGCCTCTATTATGGCAGAATTAATTTCAGGATTTTCATCTTTTAAATAATGAATCATTTTTTTTCGCCACTGCGGCATATCCGCAAACACTTCGTTAAAAACATTTTGCGCAATTTCTTCCGTTATAACAGGTAACATATAAAAACCTCTACTATAATCCAACCTTATTTTATTATACACAATTCGTCCTCACAAGTCCACATTTTACTAAAAATCATATATTTAAAGTATAATAAACTCATGAAACTTATAAATTTAGAATTAAACAATTACAGAAATTGCAAAAATATATTTTTGGATTTCCAAAAGGATAAAACGTTAATAATAGGCAAAAACGCTCAAGGTAAAACAAATATCCTTGAAAGTATATATTTTTTATCAGGTTTAAAAAGTCAAAGAACAGCGAATAATACCGAACTCATCAAATTTGGAGAAAATTCATTTTCAATAGACGCACGGATTTTAAAAAATAACACAACTATAGATTTATTCTATCAACATGACAATAATAAAAAGAAAGAAATAAAACTAAACGGAGTAAAAACTACCATAAAAGACTTCAAGAGGGTGTTAAAGTGTGTACTTTTTTCCACCTCCGATTTACTTCTTTTAAGAGGAGCGCCCCAAGACAGACGGGATTGGCTTGACAGAGCAATTACTCAAATTTATCCGGCGTATGATGACAGATTGTCAAAATACGAAAAAATCCGAATTCAAAAGAACAATTACTTTAAAGAATGCGCAAAAACCGGCAAGTATGATGAAGCATTGCTTGATGTACTAAATGAACAACTTTCGATTACCGGCAGCAATATCATTTATATAAGAAAAAAATACCTGCACGAAATTGAAAAAATTGCAAAACTAAAACACAAGACAATTAGCGAAACTGAGGATTTATCCATACAATACGCTTGCAATTTTCTTGATGACGGGTCAATTGATAATGTTGAGGACATACAAACAGTATTTAAAGCATCACTTGATGAGCGTAAAGCTGAAGAAGTCCGAAGATGTCAGGCCTGTGTCGGACCTCATCGTGATGATATTATATTTTCGGTTAACGGACTTGACGGAACAAAGTTCGCATCTCAAGGTCAGCAAAGGACAATCGTGCTTGCGCTAAAATTATCGGAACTTGAAATTATCACGGATAAAACCGGAGATGAACCAGTTTTACTTCTGGATGACGTTTTAGCTGAGCTTGATGACATAAGACAAAATTATCTTTTAAAATCGATATCGGGAAATACACAAACAATAATCACATCTGTTGACACTATACTTTTTGAAGATGAATTTTTAAAGGATGTTCAAATTTATAAGATTGATAAAGGCGAAATAAAAAAATAAAGGTTTTTATATAGCAAATACCCCAAAAACATATTGAAAATCTGTCATACTAAGCGAAAGCGAAGTATCGCCTAATAATGCAAATATTAGGAAATTCTTCGGTCTAAAGCCCTCACCAATGACAATTGTTTGGACTAAATTTGTGGTAACTTCTATATAATTACCAAAATAAATTTATAAAACTACTTGAGTGCCCAGAATTATTTTTTGGCTGTTTGGAGCATTGTCATTTTGGCAGAATACATAGTTTAGAATAAATCTCATTGCCTGCCCTTTAATAAACCAGTTTATACCTGCGGTATATTCCCTTCTTATATTACCTGATACACTTCTGTCGGGGTCAAATTGGTCAATTCTTCCAATTAATTGTAAATACGGTTTGACCTTCCAACCCAAAGTATAAGCAAATCCTCCGGCTTGCTTATTGCTCAATGCAGCCCCGCCATTATAGCCGTCTGCGATTGCGGCTTCAAAATTTGTCCATAGTCTTTTGTGTTTATAACCTATATATGCGGTTCCAACCGTATAATTAAAATTGTTATGCCCCGCATTTATACCTCCGCCGATAGTCAACCTGCCGAATTTCCCATCCTGAGAACCGAATGGTTTTATATTAAACCACCCGATAAAATCAATACCCGGCATTCCGCTAATCATTGTCCTTCCGGAAGAACCAAGCGAAATACTGTAATCCCCATAATTATAGTTTCCTTGCAATTTTATCGCATTTGTACGCAAATTTCCAAAATTTCTTGCTATTTGAGAGCGATTTACAAAAGGCAATGTATATGCCGAGTTTCCGCCCTCCATACCGATTTGTCCTCGAGAACGTCCGATTAAAATCTTATTGTTAGGAATTTTATTATAAGTTATAAATGCATCTCCCCATATATTTTCTGCATAATTTCTCCCATCAGTTATAACAGGAAGAACACTGAATCTGTAATCAAATATTTCGTCTTTGGATTTTCCGAAGAAACCAAATTCCGTTGTCATATTTTCATACTTGGTGGAGTAATTATGCGGATTAAATAATGCTGATACATTACCCCGATACCCCGCAAAAAATTCAACTTTACCCCCCTTTTTAAAATTATAAGTCAATTCATCTTTTAACAAATAAGACGGAATATCGGTTCTTGTAATTTTTGTTTTAAAAATTTTTTGCACAAAATTTTGTTCTTCATATTTTTTTTCAGTTTTACCCATATCACTAAAAATTTTAAATTCTGTTTCAACACCATCTAAATCATCATCTTCAAGTAATTCTTTTTCTTCCTGAACATTTGAAGACAAAGTTACTTCATCAGATTGTGAAGTTTCCAACAATTCTTGCGTTATATATTCATTTTCTCCTTTAGCGTTATTAGGATAAAACAACAAGGTAAATGCAAATAATATGGGTAAAAAATGTTTCATTTTTTCATTATATCATACAAAAATGTAGAATTTCTCATTTTTTTATTGTATATTTGTTGCTATGAAAAATAAAACAGAGATTTCAAAAAAATTAAATATACATGCCCCGATTGTAGAAGCTTTGAAAGCGGCTTATGACAATCCGACATATCAATTCCACATCCCCGGGCATACAAAAGGGCTTGGGACTTTGACGGATTTTCGCAATCTTGTTGGCAGAAAAGCGTTAAAGGTTGATACGACGGATGAATTTGACAATTTGGGAACTTTGACTCCTGCGACAGGACCTGTTAAAGAAGCGCAAGAACTTGCAGCCGAAGCTTTCGGGGCAAAAAAAACATTCTTTTTACTTAACGGGTCAACTATCGGTAATTTGGCAATAGCCATGGGTCTAACCAAAAAGGGGCAAAAAGTTATCGTAAACCGTAACTGTCACCGTTCTATATTAACAGGATTGATAATTTCAGGCGCCGACCCGCTTTGGGTATTACCTGAAAAATTTTCACAATGGGGACTTTGGGGAAACATTAAAGCAGAGGATATCGAGAAATTATTGGACGAAAATGATGATGTTTCAATGGTTTGGATTACAAATCCGACATACGAAGGTGTGGTTTCCGATGTCAAAGCAATTGCAGATATTTGCAAAAAATATGACGTTCCGTTAATTGTTGATGAAGCACACGGATGTTTATGGAATTTCAATTCAAAACTGCCTGAGACTTCCCTAAAATTAGGCGCAGATATTGTAGTTCATTCTCTGCATAAAACAGGCGGCAGCATGAGCCAATCATCAATGCTTCATATCAGCAAAGATTCAAATATAAATGCGGATGATGTCGAAAGAGCACTAATGTTACTACACACAACAAGTCCGTCACTAATGCTTTTAGGCAGCTTGGATGCCGCAAGAGCAAATTTGCAAAGCTCAAAAGGGCATCAACAGTTAAACAGAGCAATTTCGAATGCAAAATATCTGCGTTCAGAAATTGATAAAATGGAGCATATTCATCAGTTAAAATCTGACTTTGGATATAAAACCGATGTTACAAAAATATTCATCAAAGCCGACGGATTATCAGGAAAAAGACTTGAATCAATCCTTGAAATAGACTTTGGGATTGAAGTGGAAAGTGCCAGTGACGAAGGGATATTAATTTTAAGTAATATCGGGAATAAGCGTTCGGATTTTGAATATTTGGCTGATTGCTTACACAAAATCGACACTCATAATTATAAAGATATATATTATATGGAAAATAAACGACACATGCCAATGCTTGTACCTATTATCAAAAAGAGCTTAAGAGAAGCATATTTTTCGGAAAAAGAGATTGTGCCTAAAGAAGAAGCAATCGGCAGATTATCAGGGGAAGTAGTTGCCGAATGTCCACCGGGAATTTCTATTTTACTCCCCGGCGAACTTATTACAGAAGAACATTTACCTTATTTAACTGATTATCAAACTATTGAAGTTTTAAAATAAGGTTTTTATATAGAAAATACCACAATTTGTCATACTAAGCGAAAGCAAAGTATCGCCTCATAATGCAAATATTAGGAGATTCTTCGGGCTAAAGCCCTCATCAATGACAATTATTTGGATTAAATTTGCGGTAACATCTATATAATTACAGAAATTTATATATACTAATTGTAACAAAAACTTAACAAAAGAGAATAAAAAATTAAAGTTCCCAAACATGTTGTCCGACATGGAGATTATAGGAAACAAGAAC
>CACXFH010000065.1 GCA_902766975.1 uncultured bacterium
AGAAAGGAGAGAACCAAGAATGAAAAAATTAGCAGTATCATTAATTGCAGTAGCTATTTTAGCAATCGGAGCACCATCATTTAGTGCTAACGCATTTACAAATGCATTGAACAAAACATCTAATGCTATCACAAACACAGCCAATAAAATTACAAAAGCTGAAAATGATGCATTAAAAGCTCAGGAAAACGCACAAAAAGCAGCTGAAAAAAGACAAAAAGAAGCTCAAAAAGCTGCAGAAAAAAGACAAAAAGAAATTGAAAAACAACAAAAAGCAAGAGAAAAAGCTATCGCTGATCAAAAAGCAGCTTATGAAAAATCAGTAAACGAACAAAAAACTTTCTGGAATAAACAAAAAACTTTCTGGAAAAATGCTTTTACATTCGGCAGCAAGTAATAAGCTAAATATTACAAAATAAATAAAAAGGTCGGGATTTTATTAATTTCGACCTTTTTATGGTAATATAAAAAAGTCACAAGGGATATAATTAGCATGTTAATTCAAAATAATATACATACAATGACAGGAGCAAAAGTCATTATAAATACCCTAAAAGCCATCGGAATCGATACAATTTTTGGCTACCCCGGCGGGATTTTACTGGCATTATATGACGAATTGTATAATCAGCCAAATATAAAACATATACTTGTAAGACATGAACAATGTGCAGTACATGCAGCAGAAGGCTACGCTCGCACCTCAGGTAAATGCGGGGTTGTACTCGTAACTTCCGGTCCCGGAGCAACAAATACGGTTACGGGAATTGCAAACGCATATTTAGACGGTTATCCTCTTATTGTTTTAACCGGACAGGTGAATAACGGTCTGATAGGAAAAGATGCCTTTCAAGAAGCAAATATCTGTGATATGGTAAAATCATGCACCAAGGCTGCATTCCAGATAAAAGACGCAAAAGACATCCAAAAAATAATTTTTAAAGCTCACCAAATTGCAATGACAGGTAAAAAAGGACCTGTGTTAATAGATATCCCCAAAAATATTTTTTCGCAAAATACTCAGTTTGAGCAGAAAGTAATGCAAGATTCGGATATTTTAACACAATGTACGAAATCTGATGCAAGAAGAATTATAAACTACATAAAAAACTCACAAAAACCGATTATTGTCATAGGCGGCGGAGTAAATCATTCAAAATGCTATAAAGAATTAGATAACTTCATAGAACGATTTAATATTCCGGTTGTGACTACAATGATGGGATTAGGGGCATTTAAACAGGATAATCCGTTATTCCTCGGGATGATAGGGATTTTTGGGGATAACAGCGCAAATGAAGCACTTAAATCATCCGACCTAATAATATCCTTGGGCGCGAGGTTCAATGACAGAATTACCGGCATTCTTGAGCCAAATTCTCTTGATAATAAAGTCTTACAAATAGATATTAATAAACATGAAATAGGTAAAAACTATATTCCTAAAGACTATGTAATAAGTGATATAGGAGCATTCCTGCAATATTGCAACAATTTGTACACACACATATCTGACAAAGAATTTTCAAATTGGGCTAACACGGCACAAATTTTTAGAGGACTAAACTCCGCCCCACAAAAAAATTCTAATATGCTGCATTCTTTTGAAATTATCCAAGCTATAGAGCAATATACAAAAGATAAAGACGTAATATTTACAAGTGAAGTAGGACAGCATCAACTCTGGGCAGTGAAAAATTTAAAATTTAATCCTAAAAGAAAAATTTTAGTTTCCGGCGGCCTGGGAACAATGGGATTTGGTTTACCTGCAGCGATAGGTGCTGCTATTGCAAACCCTGATAAAACAATAGTTTGTATAACGGGTGACGGCTCATTTCAAATGAGCATGAATGAACTATCTGTATGCAAAGATTACAATTTGAATATCAAAATAATAATTTTAAATAACGGATATCTGGGAATGGTAAGACAGCTTCAAGAAAAAAATTACCAAAGAAGGTATTCACAAACAAAAATTTCAAACCCCGATTTTGAAAAATTGGCTCAGAGTTTTGGGATAGATGCGATAAAAATTAATTCAGTAACAGAAATAAAAGAAGCTCTGAATAGAGCTTTTACAGCCAAAGGCACATTTATCGCCGAATTTGAAATTGAACCGATGGAAACAGTATAACCCCCCCCTTATTATAATCAGGATAGTTTAATAATGAATATAAAAAAAATAAATGAAGTAAAAGAGTTTTACTCAAAAAAAATTAATCCTAAAAATAATAAAAAATATGCACACAAGCCATTTTTTACAAAAATAATGAAAAAATTAGCTAAATAACAATTTATTTAATAATTTTATTTTCATCTCTATAACACGTAAATATTTTAATTTGACTAATTTATTATCAATACTGAACATTATTTCATTTTTTTTATGAACAGATGAGCATCTATAACATCATCAGAACTGATTGGGGCAGGACAATCAATAATCTCAAGTGCTTTATGCATTTCAGATTTTTGATTATATCGCAATACAATATTTCCGAAATTCTTACCGCAAACTTGGCATGTTAAATTGCATATATAAATATCGCCTTCTCGCTCTTTTATTATAATTGAGTCCGACGTGAAATCATTTTTACACCTTGAACAACAAAGGTTTTGAAACAAATTTTTAATATCTTTTGAAACAAATTCATTCATATACTAATTTTAACTCAAAAATTAATTGTTATTTTTATTATGATTTTGGGATTAATATGCATGGAAGATTGTAAGATTATTCCAAACAAGATGGCAAGAGAAACCAAAGGAGGTTATCATGGCTATCAATTTAATCCTTTTCGGGTTTATCGTTTACACTGCATTGATTGTAGTACCAAGCATCTGGGATGAGTTAACCGCAGAAGGATAAAAATTTTTTTTGTGACCTGTTTTATATTGCGGTAAAGTGTAGAAGTTTTTTGGTGTAAATGTTACGCTTAATAATTTAAGCGCAAAAGATTTGGTGTGGCATGATTAGCCTAAAATTTGGCTTTCACCAAGAATAAAAACATTCCAATTTTTTGATTCTTCTTTTACCGTTTTATAAAAATCTTTCACCAAAATATGCCGTGTTTGTATCGGATAATAGCCATTTGCGTTCAGATAATCTTCGAGTTTTTGGGAATTATTTGTATATTTCTTTTGCTTTATAACAGGGTAAAATTCGTGTTTTTTTCGCGAAATATCACTCATCATTACATTTATAATTTGCGAATAATCAATATCATAACCGCTATTTGTTGTTATATCAAGTATATAATTGAGATTATCTTCGGTTGTAACAGAAAAATAACCGAGAATTTTATTTGTTTCTTCATATATATATCTGGTTTTATAAAATTTGGTAAACCCTTGAAAGAACGGGCTTTGAAATTCTTTCGAGTATCTCAAAAGAGAAGGTTTAAATATATTAACAACCTCTGAATTATATAATTCAGCAATCTTTTCGGAATCCGAATTTTGAGCATATCGCCATTTTATATCCGATTTTTGAGGTACAGGATGTTCATTTTTCCAGAGGGTTTCAGATGAACACTGTCTGAAACCGCAACCGTTTACAAACAAATCAAAAAGTTCATTATGACACTCATCTATTACAACCTTAAACGTAGTTGCACCTTTCCCGCCCATTTTTTGAATAAGAAATTCAACAAGCTGTTTTCCGATTTCATAGCGATTTTCTTTGAAAATGAGCCTTGTGATATTTATTTTATAAGGGTTGCCCGGAGTACATACACAGGTAATCAACCCTAATATTTCTTTATTATCAATCAGAATAAAAGATTCTGAACGAAACTTCATAGATAAAGGCAACATTGCGTTGATAATTCCGAGCGGTTCCTGCATCAGATTTTTAGCAAGCCTGTCACTGTCATCATTGCACAAATATGAAATCAGTTTTTTTAATTTAGGATAATCAAAACAATTTAATCTTCTTATTGCAACCATAATCTGATTATAGCCTTATTTTTAAGTTGTTGCAAGAGAAAAAATTTTAAATTTTCAATAAAATGTAATATAACACATCATAATTTTAGTAAATGACAATTATTAACAATATCTTAATTATTCAAATGCGCTTTTGACTTGATTACAAAATATGTTGATGATACTATCGACATGTTATAGTAGTAGAAAATGTTACACATAAAGAAGGAGAAAGACTTATGGTAAACGTAGCAATTAACGGATTCGGCAGAATCGGTAGAAATACTCTTAGAGCCGCAATCAGAGAAGGTATTTTTGACAAAATCAACTATGTAGCAATCAATGACCCTGGTTTGAAACCGGAAGATGCTGCAAGAATTTTCAAATATGACTCAGTAATGGGCAAATTTGACGGAACAGTTGAAGCTTATGATGAAGGCATCATCGTAAACGGTAAGAAAATCAAATTCTTTGCAGAAAAAGATCCTGCAAACCTTCCTTGGAAAGATTTAGGTGTTGAAGTAGTTGTTGAATCAACAGGCTTCTTCACAGATGCAACTAAAGCTCATGCTCACATTGATGCAGGTGCTAAAAAGGTTATTATTTCAGCTCCTGCTACAAACGAAGATATTACAATCGTTTTAGGCGTTAACGATAAAGAATACGATACAACTAAACACAATGTAATTTCTATGGCATCTTGTACAACTAACTGCTTAGCTCCGGTTGCCAAAGTTATCGATGAAAAATTCGGTATCGTTAAAGGTTTGATGACAACTGTTCACTCTTACACAGGCGACCAAAGAATCTTAGACGCAGGTCACAAAGATCCTCGTCGTGCAAGAGCAGGTGCTTTGAACATCGTTCCTACAAAAACAGGTGCTGCTAAGGCTGTAGCTCTTGTATTACCTCAATTAAAAGGTAAATTGGACGGTTTCGCTATGAGAGTTCCTACTCCGGAC
>CACXFH010000066.1 GCA_902766975.1 uncultured bacterium
GATTGTGATTGCATAAACGATTGAAAATGCTTGTTATTTGATGAATATGTCGACATCTTTTCCCTGTTTGATAATCTATATATATATTTATTATAATATATTTATTATAATCTATTTTTAAATAATTATACAAGTTTTATGAATATTTTTAACGATATGTTTGTCTGCATTATAACAACCCAAATTAGCCCGTAAAAAAAAAGAGGGCAAATGCCCTCATTGGAATTAAGAATAGCTGGAAGTATGAAAAAGATTATCTATATTAAAAGAAAAACAAATTTTAAATAAAATTAGCCTGTCGGTTAATTTATAATTATCTTTTATTAACTGGTTGACTACCGCAATGTGACTTATTCAAAAAAATAATGCCTTTTGCATAGCACAAAAGGCATTATCACTCGGTTATATAGGTTTGCTAATATGATTAATTATGATTTTTTCTGTATATATCTAAAAGATTAGTCATTCCGTCATTTTCTTGCAAGGAGACCTCATTATCTCTGTCTGCTCCTGTCATTGAGGGATATGAATTGTCTACAGTGCTATCTGTTTGAGTTCCATGTTTTTTCGCATCATATTTATCCATAAGTTTTTCGACTTTACTTGCTAACGGTGTTGCAATAAACGGAACTATAATACGTTTTGCAACTATTGTTGCGGCTGCAAGTTCGGTGAATGATTTAAATACCGAAAAAGCAATATTTTTCATACTTGCATGTTCATTTCTTATTGTTGAATAATCAGGTAATTGTAATTCGCTTGCCGGTTTTTTTACTTTTTTGCCATTAGCACGAATTTGTTTCCCGAATAACTTATATGCACCATCTCTAAATGACGGGAATATTTTATCAAATAATTTTGCGTTAATCTTTCTCATTGCAAAGAACATTGCAACCTGAGATACAATCATCAATATGCCGTTTGTTAAATCCAAAGCGGAAACAAATTTTCTTCTTTTTTCGGGAATTTTATCATTGTTTAAACTTTGATATACATACATCCCGCAACCAACAGCATCTTTTGCGGCGACCGATGCGATTGTTGTGTAAGCAATAATATCATCAGAAGTTATTCTGTTAATCTTGCTTTCCAACTTTTGATAAGGTTTTAAACTTGCACCTTTATTTAATGTATATGCAACTATTTTGCTTATAGGATTAGCCATTATTGCTCACCCCCTTTCGCAGGAGCCTCATCTTTTTTGATGCCTGCAAGATTGGGGAAGAACAATTCCATAAATCTTGGATATACCCAGTTCAAAGCGGTACAAGTTATCGGCAATGTAACAAAAACACCTACACATACTTTTGATAATTGTTTAAACAAACCAAATCTGTGTCCGACAAGTTCTTTATAGCAAGATACCACATCATTATATACTTTATTGACCAGTTTATTTCTGTTTGATAAAAATGCTCCGTTGTCTTTATAAATAAGTTTTAATTTTTCATGTTCTTCCGGAGTTTTACCTTCAAATTTACAAGCATCAACCAGCTTACTTATCGTTTCTTGTATGTCCTTTGCCGTTACTTTTGTAACATCAGTAAATTTCAAAGCTTCTAATTCTTTGACTTTACTGCGTAAAATTTCATTTTGTTCGCTCAAATACTTATGATATTTATCCATTGAAAATGGCTTATCTTTACCACCCATTATATTGTGAATTTTATCAATTCTGTTTAGAGTTTCGGTACAATTACTTTCAATAACACTATCACAATTTCTGAGTATTTTTCTTATAATACGGTCTACTGCTTCACTTGATGCAGATTTGCGCTGCTCAGTCAAATATTGTCTTAAAGCCTTCGGATCAACTTCTTTTGAGCCGTCAGAAATCTTTCGTAACGCATTAATTTTATCTTTGCCTAATATTTTTCTCAATTCAGTTTCATTTTCTATAAAATCTGCACCATCCCAAGCATGTTCTTTTAATTTTTCGGTTGGAATTCTTAAATCTTTTGCCGCTCTGATATAATCATCAATATTGTTATTTACAACACGAGCAACATCGGCATCTTTTATATTAAATTCACCCATTTTAATAGTACCGTCTTTTTTAAGACTTTCGACTATTGCATTCTTTTGTTTTGTTATAATTCTTTCTTTTTCTTTTAATATTATTCTTTCTTTTGCTTCTTCTACAGTTTCTGGACGGGTTTTTATCTTCCCTGCTTCATCTCTGATTAAAACGCCATTATCATCTTTTAATTCAATATTTTTAAGAGAAATTTTCCCATCTTGAATTAACTGTTCAATATCATTTGCATATATCTTTGCTTTTTTACCATCAATTTCAAGACCTTCAATAGGCATTTTACTTTTTCTTATTTTGCGCTCAAGATATTGTTCATCATTCAATGAAGCCTGGTTTAAAACTTTTGACTTAAATATATTCGCAGTACCTTCATCATTAGTCAAATTTTGCAAAAATTTGTCAATAGGTTTCAGAACACTGGCTTGGAATAAAATTGCTAAAACCGCGGAAATAGGTTGTCTCCAAGCAGTATATTGTTTAGTTCTTTTAACTTCTGCCTTTTCTTCTTCTGTAGCATCAGGCTTTGCTTTTACAAATGGATTGAATGCAATCGGTAACGGTGCAACTAAACCTGTACCTGCAGCAGTGATTACAATTCCGCCCATTTCACCTTTTGAAAAATCCTGAATTTTATTCAAAACATTAAACCAGCGCTGCTCACTTTTTGGCATCATCTTAAGTATAGTTTTTTGAATTTCCGATAACTTAGCGCCGGTAAATGCAGGAGATGCACTCAAATAAGCACGACTTTGGGCGCGCTTGCGATTTTGCGTACCATTTTGAGCAACCAAACCTGATTGATAATTCTGATTTACAACATCTACTTTCATACTACCTATAAACCTTCCATATATATAGAAACCAAATCAACTAAAAAATTGCTATAAATTTATTAAATATTAACAAATGTTAAGAACAATTTTAACAGAAATGATCTACATATCCCTTGAAACTACTTATCCGACTTACATCCCCAATCCTATAAGCAGAAACATATTTATTATACTACATAAAAATAAAAATAAAAGACCTTTCTTAAAGAAAGGTCTTTTTTAGTTAATTTTATTATAATTACTTATTTTTATTATAAAAATCATTCATAAGTTCATCTAATTTATTCATATCGCCAAAGTTTTCATTCTTCAACTGTTCGCGTTTATCGGTTTTTGTGTTAACCATAAATACTGTCGGGAACGCAGCGATTTCATACTTTTTAACAGCTGCTTCATATTTATTGTCTTCTACATTAACCTTAACAAAATTGAATTGATTTTTGTGATTTTTATAAAGTTCTTCGTAAATCGGCATAAATCTTACACAGAAACCGCACCAATCAGCATAGAACAAAACTATCATAGGTTTTTTAGCCTTAACAGCTTTTTCATAAGGAATGCCGAAGTGATAATCTGACGGTTTTTTAGATGGTTGATCCGCAGCAGGTGCTTCAGCAGCAGGAGCAGCAGGCGCTTCAGCAGACGGAGCAGACGGAGCAGACGGAGCCGCACCATTTGATAATAAACCTTTTACTTGGTAACTAGTAATCGCACTAAATGTTGTAGCAACTGCAACTAAAGTCAATAACCCTATTTTTAATGCATATTTACAGTCAAAATTTTCTGAACTCATGTTTTTTCCTCCGTTTAATAAATACTTTATAATATTATTACAAACAAATTCTTTATAATTATTTCAAAAACTTTTGTAAATTATTTTTAATATTTCTTAATACATGACTTGAGAAAATATATATCATAGTATATACTAAGTATATACGACAGTGTAAGTATTCGTGTTACCCCATAATGCGGCAAAAGTGCCGCGGGATTTGTGTTGTCTAAATAAGAGGAGTTTAATTTTATGAACAATGATGACAAGGTTATTCGCATGAAAAATTGCTACCAAGGAGTAGAAAGAAGAAGTGTAGAAAGAAATGAAGATGATGAACTGAATACATATTTAAGAGAAATTTCATCTTATCCGCAACTGACACTTGAAGAAGAAAAAGAATTATGCAAAAAAATTGAAAATGGCGATAATTGTGCAAAACAAGAATTAATTCGGGCAAATCTGAAACTTGTTGTGACTATTGCAAGAAAAACTATCCACATGTCCGGATTACCATTTGTTGATTTAATTCAAGAAGGTAATTTAGGTTTAATGGTTGCCGCAGAAAAATTTAATTATAAATTGGGTTACAAATTTGCAACTTATGCGGGATGGTGGATTAAACAGGCAATGTTTAAAGCAATTTCCGAACAATCACACTGCATGAAAATCCCTGTTTATATTCAGGAAACTTTATCTAAATATTCAAAAATCAAATACCAAATGGAACAATCGACAAATAATCAGGTTAAAGTTGAAGATGTAGCAAAAGAAATGAATGTTGCACCGGAAAAAATTGAAATGTTTTTATCTGCATATACAAAAACAGTTTCTATAGAAAACGGTATTGAGAAAAACGACGGTAAAGAATTGAATGTAGCCGACATTTTGGCGGATGAAAAAGCACTAATCAGTGAAAATGTTGAATATCAATCTTTGAAAAACGATATTAACAATGTAATTTCTACCCTGAAAGAAAGAGAAAGAGATGTTGTGAGAATGCGTTTCGGGCTTGATGATTGTGAAAAATATACTCTTGAAGAAATCGGAAATATATATGGTGTAACAAAAGAATGCATTCGCCAAACCGAAATGAGAGCACTAAAAAAACTAAAAGCAACAGGAAGCGAATTATTAGAATGTTATATTAACTGATAAAAATTTCTCGTGTTTATTGTAATCCTTTCAAAAGCCGCAGTCATGTGAAGATTGCGGCATTTCTGTTTTTAGCCCAAACGACCATTTGCAACCATTTTTGCTGCATCTTCAACACGGTCTATTAAACTTTGTATTTTCGATACGTTTAGGGCTTTTTTCAACACCCTGTACGGACTGTTAAACCAATTTTCTTTAAAAACTCTATTTCCTACCACTGCAACCAACTTATTTTTATCCCCGTTATTTTCAAGATATAACTCTGTTAACGCTCTATTTTGAGATAATTGCTTTAATATTTCATCAGATTTTATCGTCTTTTTATAACCATGTTTTAATGCTATATTAACTTGAATTTGCGATAAACTCGGATAACATTTCAATGCCATACCAAAATTTTGATTACTTACTTTTTGAACCTGCATAATTTAAACTCCTTTTATTTACAAAAAACATGAAAACAACTAAAAAAATTTTTTGCTATTCTATTTTAATATAAAATAAACCGATTTTAGATTCTAAAATAAATTCAGAATGTCAAAAATCGGTTTTTGCATTTTTTATTGAGACTAATCTTTTTTCTTTAAAGTCGGGAATGCGATTACATCGCGAATTGACGGGGAATCTGTTAAAAGCATTACAAGTCTGTCAATTCCCATTCCAAGACCGCCCATCGGAGGGACACCGTGTTCTAAAGCGCAGATATAATCTTCATCAATCGGCATCGCTTCATCATCCCCTTGAGCTTTTGCCTGCATTTGAGCTTCAAATCTTGCTCTTTGGTCAATCGGATCAGTCAATTCGGAAAATGCATTATCAATTTCCCAACCATTAATTCTTGTTTCAAATCTTTCGGTCAAACGCGGATTATCTCTGTGAACTTTTGCCAATGGTGAAATATCACGAGGATAATCATAAATATGAATAGGCTGAATTAAGTTAGGCTCAACTTTTTCTTCAAATACCTTTTCGACAACCTGTCCCCAGTTTGAACATTCTTCCGTATCGATATGAAGTGTTTGAGCTGTTTTTACGGCATCTTCAAAGGTTTCAATTTTATTAAAATCAATTCCTGTAGCTTCTTCAACCGCACCAAGCATTGTTTTTCTGTCCCAAGGAGGAGTAAGGTCAATTTCATTTTCGCCGTATTTGATTTTGGTTGTTCCGAGAACTTCTTTTGCAACATAAGCAACAAGTTCTTCAATCAAATCCATCATATCATAATAATCTACATAAGCCTGATAAAGCTCTATCATTGTAAATTCGGGGTTATGGCGGGTATCAATTCCCTCGTTTCTGAAAGAACGATTAATTTCAAATATTTTTTCACTTACCCCGCCAACCATAAGTCTTTTTAAATATAATTCAGGGGCAATTCTTAAATACATATCCATATCTAATGTATTATGGTGAGTAATGAACGGTTTTGCATTCGCTCCGCCTGCTTGCGGGTGAAGCATCGGAGTTTCAACTTCCATAAAACCTTTTGAAATCAAAAATTCACGGATTTTTTGAATTATTAAACTTCTTTTTTGGAAAGTTTTGCGAACATCTTCATTTGTAATCATGTCAACATAACGTTGGCGATATTTTGTTTCAACATCAGTTAAACCGTGGAATTTTTCAGGCAATGGCAAAAGTGATTTTGATAAAATTTCCAATGAAGTTGATTTAATTGTAAGTTCCCCTCTGGGTGTTCTGCGAACCGTTCCTTCAAAACCTACGATATCACCGATATCGACGGCTTTTAGGGTTTTTAAATTTTCTTCATCAAGATTTTCTTTGTGAGAAAATACTTGAATTTTGCCTGATGCATCAACTAAATCAATAAACATTCCGCTGTTACGAACCGCCATTACACGTCCTGCGACTTTATAACTATCGGATGTTTCTTCTCCGACAGGTAAATCTGAATATTTATCCTGCAAATCTTGTGCCATTATTGTTTTTTCATATTTATAAGGATAAGGATTGAGTCCTCTTTCTCTTAAATTATTTGCTTTTTCAACTCTAATTTGGCGGATTCTGTCTTGTGATGAACCTGCTTCTTTTGCTATTTCTTGAATTTCTGCCATTTTTATTTCCTCTTTTTATTTTGTTATAAGCAAAAATATAATAACATAAACAAGAAATTTTATAAAAAAGAACAGCCGAAAAGTAAAATACAACATCTTAATGCGCTGAATGAAATACCGAAATAAAAAACACAATTTTATTATTTTAACTGTTTTTGTAAAATCTGATATGACACAACGCCAAAAAGAAAATCTTTTCGTTTTATTAATTTAAATCCTTCATTTTCAAATTCCTTTATAAGCCCGTTCGGTTCGGGATATTCATTTTTGGATTTTATTAAATATTGATAATTTTCAAATTTTAAACCATGAATTTTAACCATAAATTTGACAATATAATCAAAAATTTTACTTGGGAATTTATGATTTCCAAAATCGAGGTGTAAAAATTTTCCATCTGTTTTTAAAGTCCGGTAAATTTCACTGATTGCCTTTTGTCTGTTTTTCACATTTCTGAGCCCAAAACCGATTGTAATATAATCAAATTCATTCTCTTTAAACGGTAAATTTGTGCAATCCCCATACATAAAAACTTTTTGAGGATTTTTTATTTTAGCAAGTTTTAACATTTCAACCGAGCTATCAAGTCCTATAATCTTTGATTTTGGAGCAATTTTATTTATAATTTTTGTAAAATCACCTGTTCCGCAGCACAAATCCAAAATATTTGAATAAGGTTTTATTGCAAGGTTTTCCAGAGCAATTTTTTTTATTAAACAGTGAGTTCCAAGCGAAATCAAGTTGTTCATTTTATCGTAATAACTTGAAATTTCATCAAACATTTTTGTAATTTTTTTCGGATTTTTATCAACTGACATAATATTATTTTTGGTAAACTCTTGTATAATTCCAGTAGCTTTTCATTACTTTATATACATAATTTTTAGTTTCATCATAAGGAATTTGCTCAACAAATTCATCCGTATCGGAATATTTTAAAGCATCTTTCCATTTTTGGACGGAACCAATACCGCCATTGTATGCTGCAATTGCGGAAATATCTTTGTTTTCAAAGAAAGTGCGTAATTGTGAATAGTAAATATTTCCGATTTTAATATTTAATTCAGGATTGAATAAATCTGAAGTGTTAAACTGATAACCGCTTTTTTCACCCACTTCATGTGCTGTTTCCGGCATCAACTGCATTAGTCCGACAGCTCCGACACCGGATTGGGCATCGGGATTAAAATGGCTTTCTTCTCTGATAATTGCCATAATCAAAGCGGCGTCATTTTGATAATGTCCGGCATTATTTTGAACCTGTTTAAAATAATGCAAAGGATAAACAAGACGCCAGCGTACATCGTCTTTTGGCGGTTTATTTTTTAATTTATTCATTGCTTTCTGAGCAGTATAAATTGATGTTACATAATCACCTTTTTTATACTGAATCCAGCTTTTTATAAATTCATCATTTGTATATTTATTCATCATATCATAATCATTCACAAGAATCAGATTATAAAGTACACTTCCTTTTGGCGGATACTTATACGGGTATTCGATTGCCTTATATTCAAGATTTGCGTTCATTACGGAAGAATTTATTCCCTGCACAATCCAAAAAGCTCTGTATGCAAAATATGAATCAGGAAAATTGTTTATGACATTTCGATAAAATATATCATAACTCGGATTATGTGCATATTTTTGCTCAATTTTTGCCCGCCAAAACATTACCATATCAAGGTTTTCGCTATCAGGATATTTTATAATAAAATCATCTGCAATAATTCTTGCACCTGCATAATTTCTATTTAACAGCCTGCCAATCATTGAATTAATCATAGCATTTTGTGCATAATCACCATTTGGAAAAGCTGCATAAAATTCTTCATAACATCCGTATTTTTCGGATTTAGGAGCATTTTTGCATTTCAAATTCCAAATGTAATCTTTATTAGCACCTTGTGCCATTTTTAAAAGTTCTGAAGCTGCATCATAGGGGTTGGAGCTGTTTTGGATATATGCATCTGCTGCCGAATAATAATCATTTTTTGCCGCATTACCGGCATATTTTGAAACCCCGATTATAATAAGGCTATTTCCTTTTACCGTATTTCCTAATTTATATGAATTTAATCCCTCAACAGCCCAATTATCCTGAATATCGGCTCTTGCTAACAGCTTTTCGGCATCACTATACATACCTGCTTTAAGATATGCCCTTCCGACAAGTGTAAGATCCGATGATTTCATATCAGGATGATAAATGGTCCAATTTTTTGCAACTTGCAGGGCTAATCTTCCGTTTGGATATTTAGCCAAATAATTTCTGAATCCTTTTTCAATTTCCTCTTGTTTTAATTTTGTTTTTGGATTTTCCGATTCAATTTTTGATTTATAATATTCTGATGCGACTTTATAATCTTCATTAGAGGAAGATAAAATTACTTCATTAAAATATTGTTTTGCCTTAGCAGGATTTGAATCTGAAATGAGTTGAGCTGTTTTATATTTTGCTTCAGTATTCAAATGACTTGCCGGAAAATGTTTAAATAGAGATTTATATGCATCAATTTCTGATGTTTCATCTCCCAGTGCTCTGGCACAAAGTGCTTGCCTATAGAGTGCCGCAGGTTTCAATTTTGAAAAAAAACCTACTCTTGAAAATAAATAATACGCATTTGAATAATCTTTTGAATTATAATTTTCCAGAGCTTGAGAGTATATTTTTAAAGTTTTTCCATGTGGCTGATAAAAATGTTCAAACGCAAGACCGGCACACAGGCATACCGCCAATGACAAACCTATAATTACAATTTTATTTTTATCCAAAAATTCCAACATGTTTAAAAATTTTTCTTTTATAATAAAATTATACCATACATGAAAATTGAGAGGATAATAAAATGGCACTTGATCCAAAATTGCAAAACGGACTTATTGCGGTCGGGATTAATATAATCGCATTATATGTACTTTTTAAAGTTATTGATATTGTTGATAGAAAAATAATAGACAAAATCAAAAGTCAGGAATCAAATTCTCCACTTTTGAGATTTATACCTATAATAATGAAAATAATCAAAGTTGTTTTGGTATTTATCGCAATAACGGGGATTTTACAAACTCAAGGGTATTCGATGTCATCTATAATCGCCGGCTTCGGAATCGGAGGTTTGGCAGTAGGTATGGCGGCAAAAGATACTTTAGCAGATATTTTCGGGAGTTTGTCAATTCTATCGGATAAAGTATATAGAATCGGGGATTATGTAAAAGTTAACGGAATTGAAGGATATGTTGAAGATATTTCAATCCGTTCAACAAAAATTCGGGATTTAGACAATTTTTTAAATACCATACCAAACAATGTTGCAGCTAATGCGATTGTTACAAATGTTTCGCAGGCTCGTAAACGTTTATTAAAAATAACATTTGGTGTTACTTATTCTACTTCCGATGATTCAATAGAAAAAGCTAAACAATTACTCAATGAAATCGGTCAAAACCACAAAGATATTCATAATGATTTTACTATTGCCATTCACGATTTGGGAGAAAGTTCAATCAATATAAGATTTATGGGCTATGTTAAAACAGGCTCTTATTTTAAATTTTTAAAGGTTAGAGGTGAATTTATAGCGGAAGTTGTAAAAGCATTCCGAGCAAACGGAATAGATTTTGCCTTCCCATCAAGGTCAATATATATAGAAAGCGATAATACAAAAATTGAAAATTAAAATTATAGCGCTTGGTAAAATTAAAGAAAAATTTTTGAAATCCGGAATTGATGAATTCCTTAAACGTTTGACACCTTATGCACAAATAAATGTTGTTGAAATTAATCCTATAGAAATTAAAGACGAAAATCTGAAGGATAAAATTCTTATTCAAGAAGGAGAAAAGATTTTATCAAATATTAAGCCAACCGATTTTGTTATCACAATGGAAATTTTGGGCAAAGAATTTTCAAGCGAAGAATTCGCGCAAAAAATTAAAGAACTGACCAATTCAGGCACTCAAGAACTTGTTTTTGTAATCGGTTCTTCCTGCGGAATCGGCAAAAATGTTTCAGATAGAGCAAATCTGAAAATGAGTATGTCAAAAATGACTTTTTTACACGAATTTGCACGGTTAATACTTGTTGAACAACTATATAGGGCATTTAAAATTATCAGAGGTGAAACTTATCATAAGTAATTTATTGTAAAATAACAGCAGACAAAGTAGACTTCCACCTGCCGTTTCCGGTCATTGCTGTATATGTAAAGTAATTATCTACATAAAAAATATTATACGAATATCTCACAAAGATATTCTAAATATGTTCATTTTTTCTTTTTGTCATAAAGCAA
>CACXFH010000067.1 GCA_902766975.1 uncultured bacterium
CATTACCGCATATTTTTATCGGGTAAAATATAATTTTTGCGATAAAATCGGAAACGGGCGCAACATGTTTATCCATAAATGCATCTACATTCATGGCATTTGCGCTTTGCATTCCGCTTAACAGTAACATTAAAAAGGTCAAAAATTTCTTCATTTAACTATTTATCCTTTCAGCGTTGCAAGGGAAATCCAACCCAACTTTTTAATAACTGCTAAAAGTATAGCAAAAACATGAAAATCTGTCTGTTTATCGCATTTTTTTATTTCGGTTTGTAACAAGTTTGTATAAAATTACATCAGATTATATCAGATGATTGCATAAAATATTCTTTCTCGTTTTCGCTTATAAATGCTGTTAAAGGATGATTTTTAAATTTCCCGCAACCTGTGTCTATACAGATTTTATCTTCCATAATTAGTGGTTTATCAAATTCAGTATGCCCAAAGATAATTTTTTGAGGCAAATTATGTTTATGGTTATAAAATTCGCTTCTTATATAAACCATATCAACTAAATCCTGCGCTTCAAGCGGAATTCCTATTCTGATACCTGCATGGATAAATAAATATTTTTCGGTCAAATAGTATGGTTTTAATGAATTGAAGAAATCTCCGTGGATTTTAAAAATATTTTCAAAACTCCCGTAGCTTTTTGCTGTTGCATCTCCTCCGTAATTCCAAAACAAATATTTGTAATATTCATCACTGTTTGCGTGTAGCAGGGCATATTCATGCGAACCGATTAAATAAATACAGTTGCAAAAATCACTCATAGAAATGACTTTATCAACGACTTCTTTTGATTTTTCTCCCCTGTCAATATAATCGCCCATAAAAACAATTGTATCTTCTTTTGTCGGGGTAATATCTTCAAGAAGTGAGGATAATTTTTCATATTCGCCGTGAATATCTGTTATGCCAATCAATCTTCCCATACTTAAAGATTAGTATAAAAATATATAAAATCCAAATCTGAATGAAAGATTTATTGATTATCTTAAACTATTATTAATATAATATTTTATTGCTTTTTTTAGTGTTTATATTACAATTATTGGTATATTGTACATAAAAGGAGGATTTCTATATGGAAACTTATGGTATTGAAAAATTAGGTATTACTTCTCCGTTGTCAGTTCACAGAAACTGGACTCCTGCTCAATTGACAGAAGCAGCATTAAGACGCGGTGAAGGTACATTAGCAAACAATGGTGCGCTTGTTGTTACAACAGGTAAATACACAGGTCGTTCACCTAAGGACAAATTTATTGTTGATACTCCGTCTATTCACGATGATATTGCATGGGGTAAAGTCAACAGACCGATTTCAAGGGATGCTTTCAACTCAATTAAATCTAAAATGATTGAATACTTAAATGGTAAAGAAGTATTTATTTTTGACGGTTTTGCAGGTGCAGATAAAAAATATACTCAAAAATTCAGAGTAATAAATGAAATGGCATCTCAAAATATGTTCATTCACCAGTTGTTAATCAGACCTACAGAAGAAGAATTAGCATCTTATGGTGAAGCTGATTATACGATTATTTGTGCTCCGGGATTCAAATGCAATCCTGAAGTTGACGGTACAAATTCTGAAGCATGTATCGCTATTGACTACGAAGCACATACGATTATCATTGCAGGTTCTCAATATTCAGGTGAAATTAAAAAATCAGTATTTGCTACAATGAACTATGTAATGACTAAGAAAAATGTTCTTCCAATGCACTGCAGTGCTAATATGGATCCGCAAACTCATGAAACAGCTGTTTTCTTTGGGCTTTCAGGCACCGGTAAAACAACATTATCAGCTGATCCTTCAAGAAAATTAATCGGAGATGATGAGCACGGTTGGTCACCTGACGGTGTATTCAACTTTGAAGGCGGATGTTATGCTAAATGCATTAACTTAACAGAAGAAAATGAACCTGATATTTATAACGCTATCAAATTCGGTTCATTGGTAGAAAACGTAATTATGAACCCTGAAACAAGAGAACTTGATTTTGCTGACGGTTCATTAACTGAAAATACCCGTGTAGGTTATCCTGTTAATTACATCAACAATGCTGCTATCCCATCAATGGGCGGAATTCCGAAAGTTGTTGTATTCTTAACTGCTGATGCATTCGGCGTATTGCCTCCAATCTCAAGATTAGACAAAAATGCTGCAATGTATCACTTTGTAACAGGTTTCACATCAAAACTTGCGGGTACCGAGCGTGGTATTACAGAACCTGTTCCTACATTCTCAACTTTATTCGGCGAACCATTCATGCCAATGGATGCTTCAGTTTATGCAAAAATGTTAGGTGATAAATTAGACCAATACGGAACTAAAGTTTACTTAGTAAATACAGGTTGGGCAGGCGGAAGTGCATCATCAGGTGCCAAGAGAATGAAACTTGCTTATACTCGTGCAATGGTTACAGCAGCTCTTAATGGTTCATTTGACAATGTCGAATTTAAACATCATGATGTGTTTAACGTAGATTATCCGACATCTTGTCCTAATGTTCCTGATGAAATGTTGGATGCAAGAGGAATGTGGTCAGATAAAGCGGCTTATGATGAGGCTGCTAATAAGTTGGCTCAAATGTTCAATGATAACTTTACTTCAAAGTATCCGAACATGCCATCAGAAATCGTTAATGCCGGCCCAAAGCCATTAAGCACGGTTAGATAATATTCTGACTCGTGTGCAGATAGAGTAAAAAGGTCTTGAGTAACCCTCAAGACCTTTTTTAATATTAATTAAATTCGTCAGTCTGATTATTTTTAATCTGTTCTTCAGCTTCTCTAAAGTATATTTCTCCCGGATCTTCGTGAAAATATTGCTCTTTTTTAGGTTCTTTTTGTTTTTCTTTATTTTCTCCATTAAAAATCGGTGGTTCTTTTTTGGGTTCCTGTTTTGGTTTTTCTTTAGGGGGTGGACTTGGCGGATCGGTTGGTCTTCTTGTGTAATTTGCAAAGTTGTCGTAATTAAAAGTCATAATCTATACTCCTACTTTAATGTATTCACATGTTTTATAACGGATTAATCCGCAAAAACTTTAATGAAGTTTTCAAGTGTATAATGACCGCGCGCAGGGTAGACTTCTGCAAAATAATAGTCGGTTTTAGAAGAAAAAACAAAGAATTTGATAGTTATCAAAAGTAGGGTAGACTTCAGTCTACCACTATTAATAGAAAGTAGCCGACCGGTGAGAGTAAATATGAGTAAATCGGTTTTTTGGGTAAAGTTGCACTTCCGACCGCCAAAACCCCCTATAACGAGCGAATTTCAGAAAATAAAATAGTCAAACTGACAAAACCGTACTACTCGTCTAACTACATGTATAATGACCGCGCGCAGGGTAGATGTAATATAACAGTCGGTTTGAGAAGAAAGAACAGTGATTTTGAGAATTATATTTTTTGATAAATACCTAAATTTAATTCTTTAAAAGTGCTTAATACTTCAGAATTTTGGACATCTTTAAAATATGGATCTGATATAAAATATCCGCTTTCAGTTTTTAGTATTCGTTTTATGTGCTTCATTGTTTTTGCATAATCA
>CACXFH010000068.1 GCA_902766975.1 uncultured bacterium
CCCCCAAGCGAATTCGAATCGCTGTCTACACCGTGAAAGGGTGTTGTCCTAGGCCTCTAGACGATGGGGGCTTGTGTAAATCCCTTTGTGTGTATAATGATATCTTGAACAAAACTAAATGTCAACAATTTGATTTTAAATTTCGAATTTCACTTATTATTTTTATAATTTCAGGAGTTAAATCATTTTCATCCGATATATTTTTCTTTATCATTTGAGAGAATTCAACTTTTTTGAATTCGTGCATTCCTCTATGTTTGAATACTTCTTCTAAATATTTTACCCTGTTTCCTTCTTCTTCTTCAAATTCGAATGCCGTTTCGGATATATTTTTCAGCTCATAATCAAGTGTTCGTTTTACCAAATCCTTTGACAGTACATCTTCAAACTCTCCGCATTCAATTATGTGAATTTTATCAATATTGCGCAACTTTGGTTGTATTTCCAATGCGTTTTGTTTCCCATCTCTATCTAAAAGGACAAATATCGGCAATTTTAGTATTGAATACAATTCATAATACAGCTTAACAACCTGATTTTTCCCGCCGGCAGGAATTAAATATACTCCGTTTTTATCAAAATCATAATCGCATAATTTGGCAAATTCAGGTAATAATGTTTCTTCAGTTGCACCTTCAACAAGAACAACAATCTCAACCGGATACCTTAAAGACAATTTTTCACGCGCAGAAATTATATCCGTTTGTTCTGATAACAACTTTAACCATTGCAAATTTTTTACCGATTTTTCATTTATAAATGACATACAAGAGTGATAATCAAACTCATTTTCGAGTAATGATAATACATTTTTATCCAAATTAAATACGGATGTTTCATAAATTTTTAATTTTTCATTTATTGATAAATCAAAAGAATTTTTCCCAATAATACTTTTTACAGAATAATTAAAAACACTTTGTGCATATTTTTTTAAATTATCATAAGGCATATCATCCAAATCATGTCTGCTGAAATTTGGGGAAATTAAATTATGTAATATTATATCCTTATAGACTCTTAAATATTTTGTTTCCGTATTTTTAAATCTTGTAAGCCTGTCTATCGAAATTATAATCTGTTCTTTTGTAAGCGGTTTTATCTTCAAATTTTCCTCTTTAATTTACATTTATTTACAAACAGTATATAAAAATAGCAATTTTTCCCTTATCCGTTTTTTAATATTAATGTGGAGTTATTATGGTAGTAGGAAAAATTAACCCGACATATAGTCTATACAATTATAACACAACAGTTAATTCTGTTAATCCTAAAATTCAGAATCAACAATCAATCGGTAATGTTTGTTCTGCTCCGAGTTTTACTGCTCAAACAGTACAGCTAAACCCAAATCAAAAAGTAACTCTGCGTACCGAATTATCAAACAAAGATGAGAAGAAAAAATATAACGAGGTTTGTGCAAAATTAGACCGCAATACAAAAAAAGTAGTTAATACACTGCTAAAAAACGGTGTATTACTGAATAATAACTCCGATGATAAATCCACGGTTCTTGATAATTTGCACAAAATTGCAACTGAACAAAGAGCGCAAGGGCTATCAAACAGCGGGATTTTAAGAGATACAATTGCAACAATCGCATATCCGTTTTTGATTACCCAACAATTTGGGGATATTCCAAGTAATTACAGACAAGCAGCCATTTTGGCAAATAATACGTTCAAAAATAATTCGTCTGATATAAGACAGGCATCAGATGACATTGATGTCGAGCATTCAGGCACATGTGTTGCGGCAAGTACGGAATTTAAACTGGCAAAACAAATGCCGGCCGAATTTGCAAGAATTGCGCAAGAACTAAGCTCTACTAAACTTGCCGCAACTAAACGTATTAAACTTGAAAATCTGGCAGACAATACTTTAAACGGGGTTTGGCTATTAAATGCATTTGATATGCCGTTTAAACTACACAACAATTATAATGATGCGGATCTTTTATTGGCACCTGACAAAAATGCCATTATAAGAGCACAAATCCAAACAACAGATAAAGACCCCGAAGAAAGAACTCCTCTGGATGTTTTAATGCAATCAACATTTATGCAAATCGGCTCACAACAATCTTATAACACATTGACCGACAAAAGAGGTGGCAAATTTAATCAAAATGATAAAGGACTGATAGAATTTGAAAAAACCTTCACCGAATCGGTAGTCTTTGATAAAAACATTTTATCGGTTACATACCAAACAGTTGATGAAAATGCAAGATTAATCGGTTATGAAACAGATTTAGACACTATGAAACGGCATCTTTTAACCGCTCTTGATATGGGTGAAAATATTATTATCGGCTACACTCAAACAAACGAAAATAATATAATTGTCAACGGGCATGAAATTACAATTGTCGGATATAAGAAAGATGATAAAGGAAAACTTAACTTTATCTGTAATGATACAGACGATGGAATTTCAAGACCTATTGTATACTCAGAAGATTATCTGCTTCCGAAAATTCACCATGCCGCACTACCCAAAGAAGTGGTTGAAAACGACATGAACATCGTTCCAAACTGGGAAGAAGGGGTTGATATGTTTAAGCAAATGAGAAAACAACAAGCTGCATAAACACATTCATTAATATTACATTGATTTTTGTAACAATTTCGACATAAATGTAGCAAATTTTTCATTGAGATAAGTTAATAAGAGTAGAAAAGGTTAGAATGTATGATTAGTAATATTTACAATTCATATAGTAATAACAATTTATTAAAATCATATTTTAATAATAGGAATCATTCTATACCTAAATCACAAGAATTTACTAATAACAGTACAATAAAAAACGAGCCACAAATAAAATCAATATATAATGATTCTAACCTTTCACACACGAGTTGGTTTTATATTAATGATGTACACGGGAAAATGACAAAAATGGAGCGCATATATAATATGGCTCAGCAATTTGACCGCACAAAATCCGAACAAACCGACTTTTTTAAAAATATTCCCGATTCAAATGTAGCAAAATTTAAAGTATCATCAGGAGATATTTCAATCGGGTGTAACCCCAATAATAATAAAGTCGCATACAAATTTTTAGATTGGTGCGGATTTAATGCAACAGAACTTGGCAATCACGAAATGGATGTTGTTGAACCGGGAGATTTGGCAGCACTAATTGACGGAACAAAATGCAAAATGCTTGCACTGAATGTTATAGCTCAACCAAATTCCCCGCTTGAGGGCAAATTCCAAAAATCCATTATTGCCGAAAATAACGGGGAAAAAGTCGGAATTATCGGAATTGCTCCATCCGATATGTTTGATCGGGTAAAAATCAGTAATACCTTAAACAGTATTAAAGTTGCCGATATAAACGAAACAATAAAACTTGTACAGCAGGAGGTTGATAACCTGCGAAACCAAGGGATAAATAAAATTGCACTGCTTTCTCACAGCGGGATTAATAACGATAAAAAAATCATTGAACAAACTGAAGGAATAGATATAATCTTCGGCGGACACACACATAATTTGCTACAAGGAATTGAAGAAGGTAAAAATCTGTTTTATTCGAAAACAGGGGAACCTGTTGTAATGACACAAGCAGGGAAAAATGGGGAATACGTCGGCATTTTAAATGTTGATTTTGACAAAAACGGGATTATTAAACGTGTACAGAATAATGTTATATCTACTCAGCCATATAGCCGCCCGTTATATGTAAAAGATGCTGTAGAAAGCATTATTGGCAAACCGGAAATCGTTGGCAAAGTAGGCAAAGCAGTTCCTATGCCAAAGCATATTTTAATTGAAGATAATCCGCATGGAGATTTGATTGCGGATGCAATGAAAAATGAACTTGGCACTGATATCGCAATTCTCAATACCGGCAATATAAGAGGATGTTTTGTAACAGGGGCTGAAGTTGATTCAAGACTTTTGGCGGATATTTCGCCGTTTGAAGATAAAATGATGGTTCTGAAACTTACAGAAAAACAAATCGTTGACGCTATTAAAACCGGTTTGGATTTATCGTTCCACAGTGAAAATAATAAACCGGGGATTTTGCTTGTTTCGGGAATGAAATATAAATGCAACAAAAACGGTCAATTATTAAATCTTGAATATATAGACAAAAATAAACAATCTCATAAAATAGATATTAATAATCCCGATGAGCATAAAACATATACTGTTGCAGCAGACGATTTCTTTGCAATGGGCGGGGATAATTATCTGCCCTCAAATCTTGATAAATCTCAAATTTTAAAAACACTTGATTTTGATAAAAACAAATTGGCTTGCGATTACATCAAAAAATTACCTCAACCGTTTGATGTTGTTCCGGACGGAAGATTGGAAATAGTTGATTAGTTGCAAATGGATTTTGGATTGTTATAAAAACTATAAAATCGAAATTATTAACAATAATATGTAAGTTGAGGTTCCTACCCAAACAGGTTATTACGTTATTCTGAGGGAATGCAATGACGAATAATTCCTCCCCTTGTTAGGGGAGGTAAGGAGGGGTTTTGGATTGTCAATTGCGGATATAACAGTCCTTCTCCCGTCGGGAGAAGGTGTGCGCAGCACGGATGAGGGGCCTGACATTAATGTTGAACCCTAACGGGATTGACCCCTCACCCGAAAATCAACTTTTCGCCACGGCTCAAAGTGATTTTCTCCCCTCTCCCGTTGGTAGAGGG
>CACXFH010000069.1 GCA_902766975.1 uncultured bacterium
AATTAAATTCCAGAGGATTAAAAGAAAGACAATGGACGGTTCCGGAATAAATTCGATAGTTTTTAATTGGGCGGTAGTTTTTTTATTGTTGTTTGTGAATGCTCTTTTTGTAGGGGCAGAATTTGCTATCGTCAGGGCTCGCAAAAATCGAATTGAGCAATTGAATAAAGAGGGAAATATTGATGCAAAATTAGCCCTGAAGGCACTTGATGATGTAAATTTCTTCATTGCCGCAGTTCAAGTTGGAGTCACAATCGCAAGTATAGGTATAGGTTGGTTCGGTTCCCCAACTATAGAAAAAATGCTTGCTCCGTTATTAGAATCAATCCCTGCGGTTCACGGCTATATTGCTCAAATAGTTGTTGCAGCGGCAGCATTTATTTTACTTACGTTTATACATGTTTTGATAGGCGAACAAGTACCAAAATGTATCGCCTTGCAATATCCTGAAAAGATTTCTTTAATGGTCGCAAAACCTATGAATTTGTTCATGACAATATCAAAACCTTTTGTATGGTTACTTAATAAGTCATGCAACGGAATTCTTAGAATATTGAGAATCCCCGTAAATCCGACATTAAAAACCGTACATACAATTGATGATCTGGATATGTATGTTGAAAGCAGTTATGACGACGGGGTTTTGAATGAAACAGAAAAAGACATGTTCCATAATGTTCTGCAATTTTCTGATTTGACTGCTCACGAAGTTATGACTCCCCGCACGGATATGGTCTGCGTTTCGATTGATACTCCGATTGATGAATTGAACAAAATTGCAACCGAAAATCAATATACAAGATATCCTGTATACAGTGAAGATATTGACCATATAACAGGATTTGTTCATGTAAAAGATTTGTTTATGTTGTCATTAGAAAATGCATCAAGTCCGATTGAGAAATTTCAAAGAAAAATCCCGCTTGTGCCTGAAACAATTACACTTGATAAACTTGTAATTCTATTCAAAAAACAACGTGCACAGATGGCTATTGTCGTTGATGAATTTGGCGGGACATCCGGTTTGATTACTCTTGAAGATGTTTTGGAAGAAATTTTCGGGGATGTTCAGGATGAATTTGATATTGACGAAGAAAAAGATATAAAAGAAATTCGCCCAAATGTTTTTGAGGCTGCCGGCACTATGCGATTGGACGAACTCGCAAAATTCTTTGACGTGCCGGATGAAGATTTGGAAGTCGAAGATGTTGACACAATTGCAGGTCTTGTAGTCAAACAGCTTGAGCGTATTGCAAAAGTAGGCGATAGAGTAGAATACGGCGATTTTACTTTTACGGTATCGGAAATTGACGGAGCCAGAATCATAAAAATTTTGCTTGTAAAGCATGAACAGGTCAAAACAACCGAAAACTGATTTTATATTATTTCTTCTTTTTATGTTTTACATCTACTTCATTTTCGTCGCATTCAAGAGCTTTATTCAAATGCTCAATAAGTTCTGCGCTGTGATAATGAACGGCATGGTCAGATTTGTGGTGAATATCGAGCAAATGATAATGCATAGCCATTTCAACCTGAATTAATGAAATATTATAGTTATAAACGCTTTTAATATAACTGTCTAATGCTCTTATATAGTCTTTTCTTGCATCCTGCAAAGCTACATAATTCAAAACATCAGAACGATATTTTTTTTCTACGATTTCAAGATTTTTCAATGATTGCTCAACTTCTGTTTTGGCAGTCGGAACTTGTTTTTTTGCTCTGTCTACGTTATTAAAAGCCCTTAAAAGCTCATATTGCAAATCTTTTTTGAAAAGATTTATTTCGTTATTTGCAAGGTGTACCTGCGCATCTGCACCTTTGATGGAATGTTTTAATTCCATCAAATTGACATTTGTTCTTAGATTTACACCGACAGTCAAACTGTTGTTAGTCGTAAAATTTGTATTATTCAAACCATATCCTACATCCGCAGTTAAATCAGGCAGATATGTACGTTTTACGTATTTAAGAGATTCCTCCATTGCATGTTTTGTATTGATTAAGACCTGCAAATCAGGACTGTTATTATAAGCTATATCAAGCGAATCCGACATTTTAAAAGGGAAAACATACGGTTCAAAAGGTTTGACTTCTACCCGCTGTTTCGTTCCATAGGCAAAATCATCATTATACGTAAAGGTCGGAGTATTTTGAATACTGTAATTTGGCTGAGAGTCAATATACATTGCATTACTCAAATCGTATTTCGCGTTATTGTATGTATTTTCAGCTTCAATATATTTAATTTTTGCTTCACTTAAATTAAGTTCTGCCGTTGCAATATCCGGTTCTTTTTTTGTTTTTGCGATTTCTAAAAACTTTTCATTAATATCAACATTATTTTGGGCAACATTTAAAAGCGCTTTAGCCTGCAAAAGGTTGTAATACTTTGCCTTGATATCAAACAAAGTATGGCAAAGACTGTCCATAAATTCGTATTCAGCTGCAACTTTATTAAATTCTTCCATTTTAATAAAAGCAGTTGCTTTTCCGAAATTATATATTAATTGGCTTACACTGACCCCGACTGCCGGCAAATCACGATACCTTTTATCGTAATATATACTATCCGAATTTCTTTGATATGCGAATCCGACCCCCGCACCAAAAGTGGGGAAATACTGAGATTTTGCAATCCCTACGTTACTTTTTGCTATATCTAAATTGTATTTTTCTCTTTTAATTTTCGGACTGTTTTTAAAAGCCAGTGCAACACAATCAATTATACTTAAAACCGTACCGTTTTTAACTTCTACTGCAGGGTTTAATAATAATTCTTCTTCATCGTGCTCGTGTATAGCGTTTACACTGTTACCGGCGAATAAACAAGCTATGACCAGTGCCGAACATAACACTTTCTTTATGCTCATATATTAATTATAGCATGCCTGTCAAGTGACTGATGATATTGCAAATATTATATGATTTAAAGATTGACAATGAATAATTCTCATTTTATTATTTATTCATCAGATTTACACAAAAAGGGGAAATTTATGCGAATTAGTGCAATCGCTCAATACAATTATTTTACGGCGGCAAACAATATTAAACAACATCCGGCATTCGCAGGCTCAAAAACAGATATGCTCTCACCTGAGCAGATAGAAGAATTTAATGATTTACGAGTTTTTAACCACCATATTTATGAATACAAAAAAGGAATCCGAAATCTTATTCTGACAACAGAAAAATCAAAATATCGAAAAACCATTGAAGATAAATTACAAAAAAACGAAATACCTTATCTTATAAATGAACATAAAAATAAAGAGCTGATAAATGTATTTTTTGGGGATGAACCTTGTATTAACGTAATTAGCACGTTCAGCCCAAAACTCAACAAACTTAACGCAGAGCAAGACTTTATACTTGGAGTACTGCTTGGATATGACAAAGTAGCTCAATGCGACAGATATCTTGCAATAAAATCAGGTAAACTAAAATTGGGACCGACAGAAGAATAAATACCACTATTTATTTGGCATTTTCCAACCGTTTGCAACAATTTTAGTAAAGCAACCGGCAGCATAATCTCTTATTGTATGTCCTTCAGAACGCTCTTTATTGCAATTATTTTCATCCTCGTCAATATCTTTTAAATCGCCGTCATTTGTTATTTGCATAACAAAAACATCTGCTCCCGTAACATTAGGGCGGTTGCTTCCGTTTACATCAACAATAACATCAATTTTATTTGTATCCTCATTATGCTTCATACAAATTGTTGAAGAATTTACCGTTCTTATACAATAATAATCATTTGGGATTGTTCCTAAAGATGTTTTCTCAGGACTTCTATATTTTGCTCCTACACAATCGCTTGTGCCCCCAGAACCGCAATTTACACTTGTATGCGCAATGTATTTATTTAAAAAATACTCTACACCCTGCTTTGAATTTGATGTTTTTGTTCCTGCAGAAGTCAAATAAAAACCTTTGCTGACTGAAGTAGAAGAACTTTCAGTGTCATCCGTATTGTCTTCAACTGTTTCGTCTGTACTATCGGGAGTATCCGTATCATATATATCAAACTCATCATTTGCACGTTCATCCGACATAATTTCTTTTGCGGCAAGAGTAATTTGTGCAACAACCTTATTTAACTCCGCCCCCATTACTCGGTTAGCATAAGAGTTATAAAATATCGGAATTACCATTGAACTTATTAATCCGACAACAGCAAGCCCAAACATGACTTCTAAAAATGTAAATGCAAATCTTTTCTTCATAATTCCGAGAACCTTCTGTTATGGGTTTTGAGTTTGTGTAGTTGAATTTGATGAAGCTGTTGAGGTATATGAGTCAGGAATTTTCCAATCATTTTCCACTACAGTTTTAAAATATTTAGCTTCATTAGATGCAGACTCCCCAAGAGAGCTGTCATAAGCACAGTTTTGGTCTAATCTGAATTCAAACAAATCACGACCTGCGGAATTTGGTCTTGATTCAAGCCCGTTGACGTCCGTATAAAAAGTGAAGCCGTTATCAACAGCATTGATATATAAAACGGCACTGTCAGGAAGCAATATTGAAAAGCCCCTGCCTGAAACCTCAGTTCCATCCTGCATCAATTTAAAATATTTTCTCAGTGTGTCGTTTGATATGTCGCCATAAAGCTCTGTTTCATTAACTCTTGACACATTTTCTTCAATAAGCATACGCTCGCATGCGTTTGTTGCAACCGAAAATGCTTTTTTTAATTTCGATTCCCAAACTTGCTTTTGATAATTCATCATTAAAGTAGGAATAGTCATTGCTGCAACCACACCAATAATACCCAACGTAATTAAAACTTCCGCAAGAGTAAAACCTGATTTTTTATAACCCGTATAACCAAACATATTAAATACCTCCAATTATAAATAATTATACTATATCTAAAGCACTTATGCAATAAGGCAACGAGTGGTTGTATTAAAATTTTGTTTAATATAAAATCAACTTGTGATTTACATATAAAAAAAGGAGATTTAATTATGTCAAGAAAACCTATTATTGCAGGGAACTGGAAAATGAATTTACTTCAAAGTGATGCAAAAGCATTATATGAAGGGATTAAATCATTCGTTTCAAATTATACTGCAGTTCAATTGCCATCTGTTGTTATTGCGCCTGTATTTACCTGTTTAAATCAGGTTAAAGAAATTCCTTGTGATTGTGGCTGCAATGGAACAAAACTTGCAATTGCGGCACAAAATTGCCACTGGGAATCATCAGGAGCTTATACGGGAGAAATTTCGGTTGAAATGGCTAAAGATGCAGGCTGCTCATACATCATTATCGGTCACTCGGAAAGAAGACAATATTTTTCCGAAACTGATGAAATGATTAACAAAAAAGCAAAGGCAATTTTAGCAGGCGGTTTAATTCCTATTATTTGCTGCGGAGAATCTCTTGAGCAAAGAGAATCCGGCATCACTGACAGTTGGATTGCCTCTCAAATACGAGCTGCCCTAAACGGAATTTCATCAGAAGATGTTGCAAAATCCGTTATTGCTTACGAACCAATTTGGGCAATTGGCACCGGTAAATCTTGTGATGCTACAGAAGCAAACAGAGTAATAAAAATGATTAGAGGGGTTGTTGCTGAAGTTGCAGGGCAAAGTGCTGCAGATTCAATCAGAATTCTTTACGGCGGTTCTGTTAAACCTTCAACTATTGAAGAACAAATGGCTCAATCAGATATTGACGGAGCTTTAATCGGCGGAGCTTCATTAAAAGCTGAAAGCTTCAACGAAATTATCGAAAAAACAATGAAAGTTGCAGTTTAAATTTTCATAAATTAATATCACAATTCAAAATGAAACCAAAATTGTATCATGCAGTTTTGGTTTTATTTTTGCTATATTAAATCAATTTTAATTTCTTCTTGAGGACAACCGATAATATAGCGCAAAGCAACCGTAGCTGCTAAACATCCTCCAATATTTGCTATTACCGAACATACACTTCTGTTATATGCATCTGGAACTTCATCAAGCTTCCTTTTCAATTCGTCTTTAGATATGGTTTTAAAATAATTATCGCTTGAGATTTCTGCGGAATTTTTGAATGTTGCAATTTTCTTAGCCTTAATATGTTTATCATATTCGAATAAAATTTCCTGCGTCAAATTTTCAAACGTATAGCAATCCAAATCCGGATGATTTGTAAAACCAAATGTCGGCAGTTCAGGATTAGCTTTATAATCCCAAATTTTACCCATAACACTCCATCTGGACTTATCAACAGAAGTTCTTGAACCCATTACGACAGGAATATTATTTATCTTTCCGATTTTATGAAGCAAAACTTTAATCGATTCGGTATCATTCAATGCCATTATAATATCGGCATCTTGGCAAAAATCCGCGACATTACTGAGAGTCACGCCTTCGGGATAAATTTGCACATTACAATTTGGATTAATAGATAATATACGCTCTTTTGCACACATAGCCTTATTTTTATCAATTGTTGCCATTGTTGCAAATAATTGCCTGTTTAAGTTTTGTACCTGATATGAATCAGGATCGGCTATTTTAAAATTATTCACCCCTAAACGTGTAAGCATTTCAATTGCAGCACAACCAACACCACCGGCACCGGCTATCGAAATCTTTGCATTTTTTATTTTTTCAATATTTTCATCAGAAAATAACGTATATGAATTATAAAATAAAGAATCTATCATCACTAAGCTCCATCATAATTAAATATTATACAATTTTTACGGACAAAGACTTTCCCAGTCCGGTTCCTCATTTTCTTCCCCCGGTTCTATTATGTGTTCATTATTTTCCAACATAACCATTAATGATAATTTTAATTGTCTTTTATAATTTTCTCTTGCTCTTGCTAATGTTTTCGCACAGAAAGTGAAACTGGGGATTTCTTTGATTTCTATATACCAATACGGATTTCCCTCAAAATCCAAATCCTGCCCTTCGATTAATGTCCAATTTAAATTTAAATAATACTCTAAATCTTTTTTTTGTTCTTCCATTTCTTAATTTTCCAGTGACGATGAACTCAAAGGTTGGTTTATCATTATGCCTTCCCCGCCCAAAACATCAGCTTTATGCCCGTCAATATACAAATATACGGGTAAATCCGAATTTAAGTTTACCGTTTTTATCAATTGATACAATCTTTTATACAAACTGTCAGCCCCGCCCTCATTAACAAAAGAAGAATTCATATTTACAATAACTCTGTCTTGATACTCTGAAATGTTTATAACATGAGCCGAATGCGGGATTTCGGAATATACACCTTTTTGTATTTCTTCAGGCTTTGGACCGTTTACAAGAGCTTGAAGTGCAAATTTTATTTTAGAACCGTCAACATCTTTACTATATTGACGTTTTACGGCTTTATAAATTTCTTCTCCGTGTTCATTCTTTCCTACAAAATATATATTCACATATTCTTTTGTTTTAAGTTCCGGCTTTTGCCTCGGGAGTTCCTGCACTTCCTCTTTCATACTTCTGCGGGAAACCTCTATATCATCAGCTTTTATATTTTTTTTGGGCATAAATACATTAAAAGTCACGACAGCCAAGACCAAAAACATGCACAAGCCGATAAACAGTAAAAGAAATTTTTGATTTTTATTCATAAATAAACACCTGCCTAGTCTTTAGGTATTATAATCACACCATCAGTTACTATTATATTATTTTTTATAGCAACATTTCTAATATATACTTTTGCATCTTTATTATTAAAAATATTAACGGAAAAATCAAGCGGGTTTAAATATTTCATAAGAAAATTAACCCTTTTAAGATCAAGACTGAAAGAATTTGATGCCAGTCTGGTATTTTCAAAATCGATTTGACCGTCTTTTACATTAATATCAGCAGTAAGCTCTATTTTTCTGTCCTTCATAAACGGAATACTCACAATAAACACATAATAGAATTTATTTCCTCTTAATGATGCTTCCGTTGACGAAACTCTTATTCCTCCCATACCTAATCTATTTACATCATTGATTATTTTTTTATAATGCTCTGATTGCATGGTTCTATTCAAATCTTCATCAGACATCTGAACTTCAAATGACATCGGGAAATCTTCTTTGAAACCTAAATTACCCTGTTTATCATATTCAATGTAATTAAATTCACACAAAGATTTTAACTCCAAGGATGTAAGATATATATCACTAATACTGACATTTTTCCCCGAGATTTTTAAAGATTTGAAAATTCCGTTAGATAAATCTTTTGCGCTGTAAGAATCTATATTAACGTTTAGCTTGCCGCCCTTTACATTTTTATTTATTGATTTTTTTAAAACCGCTTCGGTTATTTTGGTTCTTGTAAAATTTAACCCCGTAATACTGCTGATAAATGATGAGAATTTATTGTTCATATTATATGATTCTACACACGTATATTTACATTCCGCACCAAATGACACTGATGAACTTAAAATCAACAACCCCAGCAATAAAATAATTTTTTTCATAATACCTCAAACACCTTCTTTACTTTTATTAAATTACTATTCTTAATACCTGTTGCAACCATTTTACCACCATAAAGAAGAAAAACAATATCAGATGATTGTTCATTGTATTTTTGTACAATGCGTTCACTATCGTACTCTATAGTCATACCGTGAACAACTTTTTCATACTCATTGTTATTCAAAATATACTTTGGCTGAGGAAGTACATCAACAGGATTTATCAAACTCATATCTACATCATCAATTGATTTTATGTTATTTAATTTTATTGAATTTTCACAATAAAACATCCCCGCTTTCGTACGCTCCAGAGCTATTAAATGCCCGCCGCAATTTAATTTTTGCCCTAAATCATAAGCAACAGAACGAATGTAAGTTCCTTTTGAACAACTTACCAAAATTTTTGCAACCTGAGCATTATAATCGAAATCAACAAGTCTTATTTCATAAATTTTCACCTTTCTCGGTTCAATTTTTATATCTTGACCTATACGGGCATATTCATACAACTTTTTACCGTTCACTTTGATGGCTGAATATTTTGGAGGATACTGCTCTATTTCACCTTCAAAAGATTTTAATACACATTTTAACTCATCTTCCGTAATTTTTCTGTCATAAGTTTTTACAATTTGCCCTTCCAAATCGTACGTATCGGTATCTGTACCGAATTTTACTGTTGCTGTATAATCTTTGTCATCGGGTAAATACTCAATCAGTTTGGTTGATTTACCTATGCATATAGGTAAAACACCTGTTGCAAAAGGATCAAGAGTACCTGTGTGACCGATTTGTTTTATTTTTGTAATTCTGCGCAATATGGCAACAACATCAAATGATGTCATGCCTGAAGGCTTGTAAACATTTAAAAAGCCAAACAATTACTTAATTTCCCCTCTTGATATTTTATTTAAAATGTCCACAACTCTTGAAGATTCCTCAAGCCCGTTTGTATAAACAAACTTTAATTCGGGAGTAAGACGCAAACGGAGTTGTTTACCCACATTATAACGAATTTTAGGGGTGGATTTTTCAATAACTTCTTTTGTAGTATTTATATCTTCTTCTGAACCCAAAACACTATAAATAACTCTCGCAAATGAATTATCATGAGAAACTTCAACATCAACTATTGATACAACACCTTTCAATCCTCGAATTTCTTTACGAAGAATCTCGGATATATCACGCATCAATTCTTTTCTGACTCGTTCGTTTCTCAATGTCATAATTTTATCTCCTTTAATATTAACATTATAGCATGAAAATGAAAAAGCCTGTACTTTTACGTACAGACTATATTGAAGTTTACAACTATCCTTATATACTCTCTTCTTAAAGTTTTTTACTTTACTCCCAAATAACCAGATATATAAAATAAAATTTTTATTTTTTTGTAAAATCTATCCCTAATCTCTTTACTTCCAAAACACTGTCCAATATCTCTTTCCCTTTCCAAACTACTACACCATCACCTCTGTTCTTTCTTTCATACTTACTTAAACTATTTTGACCTTCACTATCCCAAGGTCTACCCCTTCCTTTATCCGGCAGCCTTTTTATCAGCGTGCTTTCTATGTAATCTAATCTAGACCTAATTTCGCATGATTGCAAGTAAAAAAAAATTATTATTTTTTAACAATTGACCATGCCCATTGATTTTGTAATAAAAAATTCATGTTATTAAATCTTAATGAAGATTTTTTAATGAAATCATGTAAAATTTTTGCGACTTTTTGTTTGACATTATAGAATTAGTGTTGAAATAATAGCATGCCAAATGTATATATTTATTGAACTTTAGGATTAGAATATGAAAAAATTCATGGAAACTAATATTGTCACACATAATTTGATGTCGTTTAGCGGATTCAAATCACTGTTAATCTTTTCCATGCTCGTCGAAGGACCTAAAACTTACGAAGAAATTAAAGAAAGAATTGAAAATAATGAGTACATGAAAGAAACTATCTCAATAGATTCTATCAGAATATATATGAATTCTTTAAAAAAAATAGGATGCGAAATACAAAGAACCCACCAAGGACGAACCGTAAAATATTATATCAGCTCCCACCCTTATGAATTAAAAATAACCGATAAACAGGCAAAGAGTATTATTAAAGTATTCAAAGCCATATCAAAATCAATAGAATTATCGGATTTTATGGCTTTGCACGATTTCTTCTGCAATATTTCAAAATATATACAAAATGAAGATTTAAAAGCAGAAATAATAAAACTCTCACCCGTTTCAAATATAAATATGGAAATGATAAAAGAATTGATGCAATACACAAGGAATAAAACAGAAATAACGGTTTTATACAATGCAAAAAATTCCGGAAAGAAAAAAGAAATTACAATTAATGCTGATAAAATGAATATACGCAACGGCAAATTGTACCTATGCGGGTTCAATTCAGAGTATAACAACTACGGCGAATTTTTGGTTAAATATATAATTAAAATTATAAGAATAAATATTAACACTCCGGAGCTGAAAATTCCTGAATTTAAAGTTATTTACAAATATTACAGAACAGACAACACTCCGTTTGAATTATTGAACAGCGAAAAAATAGTAGAACAAAATGACTCATTTTTGATTGTAGAAATTAAATCTTATGACAAATTTGCCGTTACACAAAGAATTTTATCATTGTCAAATAAATGTAAAGTCATTTCTCCAAACGATTTTAAAGACGAAATTATCGCCTGCCTGAAAAGAATGAAAGAAGGCTATATTGAGAAAAAATAATTCAAAATTGAATAACGGATGTTTGAATATTTTCAAGTTTCTTGAATATTTATATAATAACAGTGCAGATTACGAGACTGTTTATAATCTGTTCAAAAACGATATTTTACAGGGAAATGAAGTTTATGATGATAAAAAACTCAACAATCTGGTACAGGTTGTTCTAAATAAATACATCAATGCATTACGAATATTCGGAGTAAAAATAAAAAAAGAAAAGCACAAATTTATACTTGAAAGCAGCTTATATTCAATTCCTTGTTCTGATAATGATATTAAAGCCTTGAGTATTCTTTCGGAAGCATCAAGTAAGCTTCCTGACAGTTCAATCAATAAAAATATTTCAGATTTATTATCAAATATTATGCTTCGGTTGGATAATCAAAGCCGAAGTGCATTGAATGCAGCTATCGGGAATTATGACTTTTCGTTTTATTTTACAAACATCAAAGATCAAATTGAACAATGCAGAAAATATTGCAACGACAGTGTAATTTTAGAAATTGCATATATAAATAAAAGAAAAGAAGAAAAATGTAAGTGTCAACCCAAAGACATTCGATATACGACTAAAACAGCATTTTTGTGCGGTTATGACATTATAAAAAAAGAAAATATTGAAATCGCTATTCCGAATATAATATCAATTGGTGTAAATCCGCGCAGAACAACTCCTTATGACAACGTAACCACAATTGTATTTAAACTCAAAGGGCGTCTTGCCAAAACGTATCAGCTAAAAACAAACGAAAAACTTGATTCAAAAACTGAAGATACCATGGTCATAATAAATACGGGAGAACCACGAGATAAATTATTCGCAAGACTCATGCGTTATGCGGATTTATGCGAAATTATAAGTCCTAAATACATTCGGGATGATATGGAAGATATGATTAATGAAGCCCTAAACAATTATGGAAATGACTAAAAAGTCCGAAAATATAATTTTCGGACTTTTTACCTTCACACTATACACTATATAATCACTTCACACACTTTAATTTGTATTTATGTTGAGATTTTGCTTGTCAGTACTGATGTCAGTGCTACAAAACCTGCAACTGCAGCCCCTATTATTCCGGCTTTTGAGGTTAAGAACTTTGCTGCACCTTTCAATATTGAACCGGTATGACCCGCCAAGGCTTTTGCAGCACCGTATGCTGCGACTCCGACTACACCGATTCCTGCAAATCTGCCGACATTTTGTTCAACTTTTTCTCCTGCAGGCACAGATTGATGTGTAATTTCAGCGATATTGTCTTCAGCTGAGCGCCTACCGTATAAGTTAAATGATAAAGACTGTATTAATCCCTGCACCAACGAGCTGTGACCATGTTCTCGCAAATCTTGAACCAATGTTTTACCTGTCATTTGGCTGTATAAAGATAATGCTCGGCTGTTTAATTCTTCTTCGCTTGCTTCACCATAAGCATTTTTTATGGCATTGAGATAATTTTTGTACGCATCCGGTATTTGATCCTGCTCGTTTTGAGCAACACGATCACGAAGATTTGCTGCCGTTTCCTGTACCGCTTCCATTGCTCCGTTTAATTTGACATCATTATTCCGTTGCATTTTTTGAGCGTCTACATAATAATTATTCCAACTCTGCTGATAATTTTTCATATTATCAAAATAGGTACCGTCCATTACACCCATTCCCATGCCAAACATCGGATTAAATCCAACCCCGCCCATCGGATTGAATATACTGCCGCACATTCCCATTTCACCCGTATATGACCCCATTGAAGTCATATCAATTTTGTCGTAATCACAAGGGAACGGATTTGCACCCGTACATTGCGGAATATACTTAAACGTTCCGAGATTCAGCGGTTGTATAGAACCTGCATTGTCCATAACTACCTCCAAAAATAAATTAACCTTTTTACCTACCTTACCTATATAAAAAAAAATGGATTTTGATAATTGCTTGAATAATATCAATTGTAACATTTTTGTTACATTATTTGGTTGATGTAAAAATTACATTATACATTTATCATTAAAATGGATTGGAATAACATATGAAAAAAGGCTGTTTGAGAAAATTATTATCCGCATTATTTTCACTGCTTGTGATTGCAGGTATTGCTGCGGCGATATATTTTAATCAACAATTTATTAAAACTCATATTATAAATCGCATTGAAGGTATGTATTACGTTCACAAAGGTGACAAAGCATATCATAAAATGAACACTATAAAAGCCATTAAATATTACAATAAAGGTTTAAAACTTTTCCCCGGACACTATGGTGCATGGTATAACCTTGGGAATATATACGTATCTTTTGAAGACTATTATTCCGCTCTTTATGCGTACTCTCAAGCCTTCAAATACAATCCTAAAATGATGATAGCAAGAATGAATTACGGTATAGTAGCAACTCAAAAACTGGGGAATTTTGATATCGCAATAGACCAATTTAATAAAATTGTTAATACTAAACGTAAGCTTTTATCTATCCCTTATGTTTTTAATAACAAAATCAGCACAAAAGAAAATAAAGCTATAGCATACTATAATATCGGAGTAACATACAGATTAAAATATCTTTATGAAAACAATGACTGGGAGAAACAAAGGAAATATCTGGCAAAAGCCATTGATGCCTACAAAAAATCGCTTAAAATAGCACCGAAAAAATATGACACCTTGTTTAACTTGGGATTAGCATATCATATTGCGGGCAGATACGACGATGCAGGAGAATATTATTGTAAAGCAATAGAAGTTCAGCCTATGAGCTATGAAGCACACTACAATTTGGCGGTACTTTTAAGGCGCTTGAGATATTTTGAAGAATCTTACAAGGAAATTGAAAAGGCTGCGACTCTAGTTTCTGCTCTTGACGAAAATGATACTCAACAGCAATATGTTTCGATTGTTATGAATGACATTATGCGCACAATGTATGGAAACGAAGAATACCGAAATAAATTAAACACTGCTCTTAATGAAGAAAAAAACAAAACAGCGCAGCACATGACAACAGAGGAAATAAAAACGAAAGAAACAAAAAAAGATAAAGAAAAAGGAACTGTTACAACCGAAGGCGTAAATCTTGTAAACGGAAAAGTTGTTGTAACAAAAGACCTTGATGAAGCTATTTTAAAAAATTTCGGAAAATGTCCTTCACTTAGGCTTTTTACTTCGGATGACGATGATTAAATAACCGTTTTGGGGAATGTTTATTATAATACTTTGCTTTAAATTCTAAACACAACGGAGGTGTTTATGATAAACGATAAAGTAAAGGAAATTTTAAATGAACAGATTAACAAGGAATTTTATTCCGCTTATTTGTATTTGTCAATGGGGGCTTATTTGTCTGACGTGGGTTTGTACGGGTTTTCTAAATGGATGGAAATACAGGCTCGTGAGGAAATTGATCACGGGATGATTTTATTCAATTATATATTAAAACGCAAAGCAAAAGTCGAATTAAAATCGCTTGGGGGTCCTGAATTATCATTTAACGGGGTAGAAGATATTTTTAACAAAGCGTATGAACATGAACGCTCTATTACATCAGCAATTGACTGTATTGCGGGCTTAACGGAAAATGAATGCGATTTGGCAACACGAAATTTTATAGATTGGTATCTTAAAGAACAAATTGAAGAAGAAGATAACGTCTTGCGAATTATATCAAAAATCAAAGCATTCGGGTCTGACAAGGCCTCATTATATCTTCTTGATAAAGAGCTTGGGAACAGAGAATATTCTCAATCAGATTACGAGTAAACAAAGGTGCGAATTAATTCGCACCTTAATTAAATTACATTCATTTATATGATTTGAAAAATATGTTTATTGTTATAAAATAAACATATTATAAGAGGAATTTATAAATGAAAAAGGAACTTATTTTTTTAGGACCGCCGGCTTGCGGTAAAGGCACTCAAACAACAAAACTTGCAAAGTACTTTGGATTTCCGCATATTGATACAGGTTCTCTGTTAAGAGCGGAAATTGCCGCACAAACCGACAACGGAAAAATTGCAAAAAAATATATTGATGAAGGACATCTTGTTCCGGTAGAACTTGTCGGCTCAATTATAAAAAATCGCCTCGCCCAGAAAGATTGTGAAAACGGCTATATTCTTGACGGATATCCCAGAAGTACCGAACAGGCCGACCTTTTAACAAAAATAAATGCTGAAATTGATAACGGAACTTCTGCAGATTTCAGAGCAATATATTTTGACACGGATACAAATATTTTAATTTCAAGAATTGTCAATCGTCGTTCCTGCAAAAACTGCGGGGAAATATATAATTTAAAATTCAAACCGCCAAAAAATGAAAAGATTTGTGATATTTGCGGCGGAGAACTTACACAAAGAAAAGATGATAATGAAGAAACAGCAAAAGCAAGATTTGAAACATATTTCAATGAAACAGCTCCTCTTATCGAATATTACAAAAACAAAAATGTTTTAAAAACTATTGATGCTCAGGGTTCAATTGATGAAGTTTGGGAACGATTATTGAAAGTAGTTGAGGACTAAAAATGACTAATATGCTGGAAAAAATAGATATACACATAACAGACCACTGCAATTTGAATTGCAAAGGATGTACACATTTTTCTCCGCTATCAGAAGAATTTTATCTTAATCCTGCAGATTTCAGAGCCGATGTCGCTCGACTTGCCGCATTGACAGGTGCACAACTGGGACAAATGTTTTTACTCGGAGGCGAACCGCTTTTACACCCTAATCTTACGGAATTTTTTCCGATAGCAAGAGAACTTTTCCCAAATACTCAAATAATTATAATCACAAACGGAATACTACTTGCAGACCAACCCGACAGTTTTTGGGAAGCTTGCAAAAAAAGTGATATAAGAATTTGGGTATCTTTATACCGCTTAAAAATAGATTATGAAAAAATTGATGCAAGAGCAAAACAATTTGGTGTTTTTTGCGGTTACACGGGGACCAAAACCAATGAAGAAAATAAAAAAGACTGGGGAAATTGGAAACTCGACCCTGAAGGGAAACAATATTGGGTTGATTCATTTACTCACTGTCAAATCAAAAATTGTGTAACTTTAAAAAAAGGTAAACTATATACATGTCCGACAATCGCTCACATTGAACATTTTAATAAATACTTCGGGCAAAATCTTGAAGTTTGCGAATATGATTATCTTGATATATATAAAGCAAGAAATCATGAATCAGTTTTAAAAACTATGGTTAAACCGATTCCGTTTTGCAGATATTGCAAAACAAGAGAATTTCAACCCTGCACATGGGAACCGACTAAAAAAGATATTCATGAATGGATATAATCTAAGCCGCTTTATCTAACGTCTTGGCTTTATCTGATGATACAGATTTAGCCGCTGATTTTTTCTCGTCATATACAAGATATGCATAAATCCCTGACCCAAGAGCCAAAATAGCCAATGCAATACCCAATGCAACTCTTGCAGGACGGGATTTTGTATTTTCGACAGCCGTTTCAAGATTGTCTTTTAATTCTCCCCAGGAGCCGACCATTTGCCTCATTTTACCCTTAAAGCGAGCACCCCAACCTTTTTCCGATTCAAATATTACATCAAGATAGCGTCTGTTTGCACTTTTCCCATGATTATACTCTGCGTTGTTGTGCCAATCAACTTTTTCTTCAAGATTTTTACGGCACATTTCGACATAACCTTCTCTGTCATTGGTATAAAGCTCTATCATCCTCTTATAATTGTCACTAACCTGAGGTATTTGATGTTTTATTCGAGCTTCTTCAAGTACTTCAACCGAATCATTATATGTCAGTCCGTAAGTTTCCGGTTTGCCCATAACAACATCTTTCGTTGTAAATCCGTTTACGCCGTCCTGTGTATAATCCATAAATCCGCCGGTTGCCGTAACAGCAGACGGAGAACCCGCAGCTTTAGCCTCAATCGGTGTTATCCCAAACATTTCATACATTGATGTATAACTGCCAAAATGTGTGCATGCGTTCAATCTGTTTGGTGTAAAACCATCAATATATGAAAAATTATGCTCATATATTCCGCCATCCAGCTTACAAATTTCCTTCCAGTCTTTTTCTATTGCTTTGTAGTGAGGATGACCTTCACTCCACTTGCCTGCCCCAAAGAGGAATTTCACTTTCAGTTTCAATTCTTGCGGGATGTCTTTGCGTTTGAAAAAGTGAAGTGCTGCACCTGTTGATATCGGAAATCCTTTTTGAGTATCAGGTCTGCCCAACCCAAAGATTATGATTTCACCGTCTTTTAAAGGTGACAAATAACCCATAACCTTTTGTCCGGATTGAATTTGCTCCTTGTTAAAAAATAATTTATTTAATTCATCCTGACTTTTTTCACCCGCCTCATACATCAATTTTGTTAACCAGCGTGCATTTTTTTCCTTCGCAGCCAAGACTTGTTCTATATTTGAACCGTCATATTTAAATGGGGTAAATTTTTTAGTATTTTTCAGTTTGGATAACCCGTTATCTCCACGTCCGAATTGCGCATCACGCTCATCAAAGTGCAAATTTGCAATAGTAACACCGTTTGCAACAGGTTTTGTCGGAATACTTGCATAATCGCCGGTTAAACCTTTTGCAGCATCAGGAGTTTCAAGACTTTGCATTTCGTGATCAAAATTCCAGGAAACCGAACCCAAAGAGAAGTTTTGAGGATTTCTTCTGACTCCGACTATCGGAATTTTTGTGATATTATAGCCGCCAAAATAATCTCTGAACGGGGCAACATAAGGTTCTACAACCGCTTTAGCAATTTGTTTTTCTCTGTCAGACAACGCTATAGAATCTAACCCCCCGTTTGTAACAGCCTTTTGAACAACAGCAAATTGCGGATGTTTTCTTAAAGCTTCCATATCCTCACGATTACCTACAACCGAAATCATTTTAAACGGGTCATAAGTTCTGCCTTGATAATCAAAACTCGGGTTATGCTCAACTTTATGAGCCTTCATTCCGTTAACTTCTTTATTACCTTTTGCGGACATATTAGCTATATGCAGCATAAAGGTTGATGCCGGTCTGTCATGAGCTATAAAACTTGCGGGCTTATAATAACCGAATTCCTCGGTATCCATCTCTGTAGCCAGAGTTTTTGCAAGCGCTCTCATACCGTTTGAATTTACAATCTCAGCATCAAAAGAAGAATTTCCCCAACAATCATAAGAATAAGGTTTTGAAGTTTTTGCCCACTCCGGAGTATAAACAAAATAATTATGACCTTTATTGGCAAATTTGACATAAGACGGATTGTGCTCTGACAGTTTAAAAATTTGATAAGGAACTTGCTCGATTTCACCAAAATGAGCAGAGGATGGAAATTCTACCATTCCTTTTGCATTAGTCGGTTCAATAATATTATATTTTGAAAGCGCATTCGCACCTGCACCGTTAGGTTTGCTTTGTACGACATAATCAACCTCGTCAGGACTAACCCCGTGCAATTTTGCAAATTCTTCTTTTGTTTGTCCGACCTCTCCGTTTATAAAATATTTTGCTTCCATTGTATCAGGTAAATCTTCGGTTCTTATCCCTTTATGAAGTAAAAATTTAGGACCGCCTTTTGGATTGGCATGATTCCATATCGGGAAAAATTTACGGTCATCAACAGCTTTACCGCCAACTTTTTCATATTTATTTAAACTCTCACCTAATTCAAAACCTACAACACCTTCGCCACCTTGTGCCATTTCAGGTAAACCTGTTCCTGTGCATTCAGGAGTAAATTCAGCGATTTGATTGATATTACGTCGCCCAAAACTTATTTGATAAACATTTTTTTGGACAACTTGTTGTTTTTTTGCAGCAAAATTATCGGATGAAAATCTCTTTACCGATAAGTCATACCCATTAACTGAATGTATTTGCATAAATTTGCTCCAATATAATTTACCCGTTAGTATTACAAAAAACTAAAAATAAAAATTTGCTATCTCACACCCTAAACATTAAGAATTATTAAGAAATTAAAGGGCGATTACTCGCCCTTTGCAACACAATCATCAATAGATGATTCTTCAACAATTTCAATCGGTTTTTCTTCCAAATGCTTTTCTTTTCTTGCGCTACGTTTTTTTGTCGCCTTTTCGAATGCAATTTTACCGTCAACAAGTGTTAACCTTATTGTATCACCGGGACCGTATTTGCCGGAAAGAATTTCTTCAGCAAGACTATCTTCAACTTTGCGTTGAATCAAACGTCTTAACGGTCTTGCACCATATGCTTCTGAGTACCCGTTATCAGCCAAATGATCTTTCACCTCATCAGTAACTTCTATGTTGAGTTCTTTTTCAGAAAGACGTTTTACCAAATCTTTCATCATTAAATCAACAATTTGTCTGATTTCAGGTTTAGACAAATGCGAGAATACAATTGTTTCATCAATACGATTGAGAAATTCCGGTCTGAAAGCTTTTTTCATTTCTTCAGAAACAGTATCTTTAAGATGTTCATACTTATCTTTTGAATCATCCTCCGCAGTTGAAAAACCAAGTTTCGCTTTATTAGCAATCATACTCGCACCGACATTTGAAGTCATTATGATAACTGTATTTTTAAAACTGATATGGCGTCCTTTTGAATCGGTTAAGCGACCGTCATCCAAAATTTGCAACATTATGTTGAACACATCCGGATGTGCTTTTTCGATTTCATCAAATAATACAACCGAATATGGTTTTTTCCTGACTAATTCAGCCATATTTCCGCCATCATCATACCCGACATACCCCGGAGGAGAACCGATAAGTTTAGAGGTTGAATGTTTTTCCATAAACTCTGACATATCGACTCTTATCATATTATCCTCAGAGCCAAACATCGCTTCTGCAAGCGCCTTTGCAAGTTCCGTTTTACCGACACCTGTAGGACCGCAGAAGATAAAACTCCCGATTGGTCTGTTCGGGGCCTTCAAGCCGACTCTTGCTCGTCTTATAGCTTTTGAAATTGCAACGATTGCATCATGCTGCCCGATTACCCTTTCATGCAAGGTATCTTCAAGATGCATCAGTCTTTCACTTTCACCTTCAGTTAATTTGGTAACAGGAACTCCTGTCATCATCGCAATAACTTGAGCGACATCTTCAGCCTGAACGGTTGCTTTATTTATTTCATTTTCAGATTTCCACTTATCCATGACTTCTCTGATTCTGTCTTTCAAATCAGCTTCATCTTCACGGAGTTGGGAAGCTTCTTCAAATTCCTGATTTCTTATAGCTTCTTCTTTTTGTTTAATCAAGTCTTTTAACTGCTTTTCAAGTTCTTTTGCCTCAGGGCACATTTTTGATGCTTTTAAACGAACTTTTGAGCTTGCTTCATCAATAACATCAATTGCTTTATCCGGCAGAAATCTGTCATTTACATATTTACTTGACAATTTTACCGCTGCAACTATCGCATCATCAGAAATATTCAACTGGTGATGTTCCTCGTATTTCGGTTTTAATCCTCTGATAATTTCAATTGATTCTTCAATCGAAGGTTCATCAATCTGAACCGGTTGAAATCTGCGTTCCAATGCAGAATCTTTTTCGATATATTTCCGGTATTCATCTGATGTTGTAGCACCAATTACCTGAATTTCCCCTCTGGACAGAGCGGGTTTTAAGATATTGGCTGCATCAATCGCACCTTCTGCAGCACCGGCACCAATCAGTGTATGCATTTCATCAATTACAAGAATAACATTCCCTGCCTGACGGATTTCATCCATAATTTTCTTTAATCGTTCTTCGAATTCCCCACGATACTTTGTTCCGGCAACAAGTAAGCCCATATCAAGCTGAATAATCTTTTTGCCATCCAATATATCAGGGACATCCGAATTAACAATTCTGATTGCAAGCCCTTCAGCTACGGCAGTCTTACCTACCCCCGGCTCCCCGAGCAATACGGGGTTATTTTTAGTTCTTCTTGCAAGAATTTGAATTACACGTTCAATTTCTTTTTCCCTGCCGACAACCGGATCTAATCGCAGTTCTTGAGCAGCAAGAGTCAAATCTCTGCCGAACTCATCCAAACTTGGAGTTTTAGCCTTACTTGAAGATGATGAAGAACCTGAACCGGAGGACGAACTTGAAGCTCCTGAGGCTGAGGTCGGTTTTGAATCCCCGAGCATTTTAATTACGTTACTTCTTACTTTATTTAAATCAACACCCAGATTTTCCAAAACTCTGGCTGCAACACCTTCACCTTCTCTTATCAGTCCTAATAATAAGTGTTCCGTTCCTATATAATTATGACCCAATTGTCTTGCTTCATCCCAGGAAAGCTCCAAAACTCTCTTTGCCCTCGGGGTGAAAGGAATTTCAACAGCCACAAACCCTGAACCCCTGCCGATAATTTTTTCGACTTCAGTTCTTGCATCTTTGAGATTGACTCCCATTGATTTAAGAGTTTTTGCGGCAACTCCCGTACCTTCTCCGATTAAGCCCAACAAAACCTGTTCGGTACCGACAAAATTATGACCTAATCTCCGAGCTTCTTCCTGTGCAAGCATTATAACTTTAATTGCTTTTTCCGTAAAACGTTCGAACATTTTGCACTCCTATCTCTTCTTATGTAAAAATTATACACAAAAAGAATAAAAGTTTCAATAAATATTACATTAATTAGGTGCAATGAATGAGTTATTACAACCCTAAATCTTTTAAAAATTCCTCATTATTTGATAAATCAAACAGAATATCATACTCGTCTAAACCCGTTTCTTTTGCAAGCCTGTTATGAGATAAATCTTGAGGATCAGAAAGAGCTAACTTCGTAAAAGTTTTTATATCCGTTTTCTTTTGATAGAGATTAAGTGCGTGTTCAGACATACTTTTTAAAATATTTTTTTGTACTGAATTTTTTATGCGTTCAAACGGTGATGACACTAAATTATCATTCACGCATATTTTTTCGGTATTAAGCTGTTTTACTATTTTTTTGAACACAATATCAATCCTTGATTTTACCAATATTATATGCATTTTTTTAAATAATGCAAATTAGTTAAGATGGTATTCAAATAGTTTATTCTAAGTATTTATTTATTATAAATAACGTGTTATACTCATAGTATGGAATGTCCAAAATGCGGAGCGGAAATAGATAAAAGTGCAATGGTGTGCCCTAATTGTAAAAAGGTACTTAAAATTGTTTGCCCTGTTTGCCGGACTGTTAATGAAAAAAATATATGCAAAAAATGCGGAGAAATTCTTGTTGTAAAATGTTCTAATTGCGGCAAAATCAACATGATGAAGAACCAAAAATGCATTAAATGCGGACATTCCACAGAAATCAGCGCAATTCAGGCAGAATCAAATGCTGAGACTTTTGCGGTTGTTAAAATAGAGTTTCCAAACTATGATGTTATAAAAACGGCACTTGGTTCAAATCAGCTTTTTACGAAATTCAAAGCAAATGTGGATAAATTAATAAACGGCTATGCCGTTACACATAAAGTCAGACGACAAATAATCAACAACGGAATTTATCTTCTCCGATTTAATAAAGCATATACACTTTCGTCATCCGCAAATTCTGCAATTGAAGGTGTAATTTCTTTAGCTAATTCGATTACCAGATTAAATGTAAAATTGCTTAATAAGAAAAATATTTTTCTTAAAGCCAATTTTACAATCATGAAACGTGATGCCGATAAAGATCCTTATGATATTGAAACCGGTTTTCAGGCTAATATGCTTAACCAAAGCAATGACAAAGCAGCAAAAGCCCTTGAATCATGTCAAATTATTACAGATGACGATTTCGAAGAATTTTACTCAAAAGCATATAAGATGGAATCTCTTGATTCCGCCCTTGTAAACGGGAAAATGAAAAGATTTTTTGAAATTGATATAAAAGAATTTATAAACATTGATGAATTCATGAAAGAACTTTTAACCGAAGAAGATGAAGAACCTGAAATACCGAATTTCATCAATGAAGGCATGCTTGAGCAGGACAAAATTACGGAACGAACGATAGAAGAAATAAACGAAATTGCAGGGGAGGATTTGTACGCAGTCGAACTTATTAATTTCGATGAGATTAATTGTGCTTTTTATACAACAGAAAATGTAAGAGTTCTTGATAATATAACCGAAGTTTTACAAGAAGTCCCTAAAGGTATTATTGGCATAAAAGGTTCTGACATGTATCAGCCCTACACAATAAGCGTTCTTGCTGTTGTCAATCAGCTCGGGCTATTCCAAAATATTATACCGATAACTTGTCATGACAACATGAAATATTCACCATATTCGTTTTTTAGGGAAATGGTTTCAGCAATATTTAATTTTACGATTTCGCAAAAATTGTTTAATTCAAACGATTTTACAGCATTCTCAACCATTGATACCGATTACCTCATTAGAGATTTGGTAAATCTTAAACAAAGAGAAATTGGGAATATTGAAGATACAAGAGAAAAGTACTTAACTGTATTCTTGTCATTACTGAAATCAATACCTGAAACTATGATTTATATTGAAAACTATGAAAAAATAGATTCCAGTTCAATGTTTGTTTTGGGACTTTTATTTGATCACTTTGAGGAAATGAATATAAGTTTTATCATTTCTTATGATAAAGATTTTTCATTACATAAATATAATCATTTCTTATTGTCAAGACCATATTATACCGAAATTACCCTTATACCTACCGCATTTAAAAAAATTGTAGAAGCGGGAGAAGATTATTATTCAAATATTAAAAATGACTTTTATTTTAAACGTATTTCTAAATATGCTGCGGGCAGCACATTGTTCATTGACTACGCAATACAGTATTTAATCGAATCAGGAATTTACGCATACGAAAATAATAAAATAGAACTCGTCAATGCAAAAACAACTATGATACCATCTAATCTTAAACTTATGATGCAGCGCAGGCTCAATCTTATGAAAGATGATGAAAATGTTTTAAAATTGTTGTCGATGTGCGCAATATTAGGACCGCGAGTCGATACAAAAACAGTTAACTCTTTGGGAATTAAAGATTGGGAAACTATTGCAGATAATCTAAGTCAAAGAGGTTTTATATATTTTTACAATGACAGTATTTATTTCTCTAATTATAATATTTTACGAGAAAATATTATAGAAATATATAATGACGATAAGAAAAAAGAAATTGCAAAAGAACTGCTTGAGAAAATATATACCGTAGAGATGCCTTCCCCTGAGAAAGCTTCAATCTATTCTATCTTGGGAGAATCACAAAAAGTTATATCAGAATGGGAAAATCTCGCTAATTTGAATCTGTCGATGGGGGATTTTTCCGCATACTTAAATTGTTCGGGTCAATTAATTAAAACATTGGATAAATACAAAGACGAATGGGATAAAGATGAATTAAAATCATACAAATCTACAATTTATGAAAACATTTCAAATAATATGTTTGAATATGACCCCGAACAAACAAGAGAAATTGCGGATAAAACACTTGAAGACTTACAAAAATCACAAGATAAAAACAATTTTACGGATTTATGCATCAAAATGATTCAGGGGGCATTGAATCATGGAGAATATTTGTACGCATTAAGCTTAACTCATAAAATTTTGACAGCAATGAATGATGCCTCTATTGACCCTGCTGCGAAGAATTTTGATTTGAAATTTCTTTTGATGTCAATTGTTCATATTAAAATATTATTTGGAATAGGGGCATACAACGATTGTATTGACATAGGCTACAATGTATTTAACGCTTTGGAAGTTTCAAAATTTGATAATATTGAATATACCCTAATCTCAAAAGACGAGTTAAAATTCCTAATAATTGAAAGTGCCGCTTATGTTGCAATTTCAGATATTTTAACTATGAGAGAAGATGTGAATGAATTTTTGGAAATCATAAATAAATTATATGATTTTATTCCCAAAGAATATTCAATATTTTCAAAATTGCAGGATTTGCTAAAAGGGAATGACGTAACAGTTTCTGAAGAAGAAAAAGGTGATAATACATTTACGGAAATCACTTATCATATAATAAGAACTTTCACGGAACACCAAGACAATCCTAAAGAAATTGCAAAAGAAATATATAAAGTAAAACTCATTGCAAAAGAAACTTTTTCTTATCCTTTTGAACTTTTTGCTGATTTAATTATAGGTTATTCTTATGCAAAACTGAAGTCTTATTATAAAGCATCCTCCATTTTGTATGAAGTTGTAAAAGCTTCAAAAGACAGAGGATTAAATTCCATAACATTGCTGGCATGGTACGTATTAAGCATTTTAAATATGAAACAAGGCAGATTCGATATCGCATACGGAATTTTAAATAATTCTTCCATCCAAATGGAAAAGCTTGGCGGAGTCAGTGATTATTTAATGTTACTTATAAAATTTAACATGTACAAATTAATGAAATGCCTGAAGGTTGACGATAAAGCTGATATTTGCCTTGCGCAAGCTAAATATATCGTAAAAAAATACGAGATTAATTTCAACACGGACATTGATATAGAGAAATTTTTGGCAGATAATAATATAAAAATGTCGCAAAGCGCATCGCCCGAACAAAATACAGGTTCGGACGAAAATCAATAATATTTATCATATAATCCGTTTAAGTAAAGTGTTCTTAGAAAGAGAGGAAAAATGAAAATTTTATTTGCAGCAGCGGAAGTTGCACCGTTTTCGAAAGCAGGGGGATTAGCAGATGTAGTAGGCAGCCTGCCTAAAGAGCTTGAAAATGAAGCAGAAATTGCAATATTCACCCCGCTACACGGATTAATTGATAAAGAAAAATGGGGCATTAAAGAATTAGAAAATTCACAAATGTGGCTTACAATGGGTTCACAACCCCAAAAATTTAATCTTTATATAACAAAGCTTCCCGATACGAATATCAATGTATTCTTTGTAAAAAATGATTGGTATTTTACTCCTTTTAAGGAAGTTTATCCTAAATATCTCGACCCCAGATACGAACATGAAAGATATATTTCGTTTTGCCTTGCCGTTATGGAATATGCAAAGCAGCTAAATTTCAGGGCAGACGTAATTCATGCTAACGACTGGCACACTGCAATGATGCCTATGTATTTGCATTCAAATTATAAATTTGACCCGTTTTGGGCTAATACAAAATGCGTTTTTGAAATTCACAATTTGGCATATCAAGGAGTTTGGTTTGAAGATGTGATTGACTATGCCAATATGCGTAAAGATATTGTATATAATCAATGGGGCTGCGAACACTACGGTATGGTAAACTGGATGAAAGGCGCTATAAATTACTCTGAACGAGTTGTTGCCGTTTCTCCCACTTACGCAAAAGAAATTTTAGGAGGCGAATACGGAGAAGGACTGGATTACACCCTGAGAATGTCACAAGGCAAACTCAGAGGGATATTAAACGGTATTGATTATAGCGTATTTGACCCCAAAAAAGACAAAGCACTTGCTAAAAATTATGATGTAAAAACTTTAGAACTAAAAGAAGAAAACAAAAAAGCAGTGTGTAAATATTTCGGATTAAAGTATAATCCACAACGACCTCTTATTGCATTGATTTCACGTCTTGTAGGACAAAAAGGAATTGACCTGATAAGAGATATGCAATATGAATTACAAAATCTTGATGCTGATTTCGTATTTTTGGGAAGCGGAGATAATGCTTATGAAAATCTGTTCATTTGGCTCTCGAATAATACTGCAAATATCAGAACTTATGTGGGATATGACGCAAAACTTGCAAATCTCATATATGCAGGAAGTGACTTTTTCCTAATGCCGTCAAAATTTGAACCTTGCGGTTTGAGTCAACTTATTGCAATGCGTTACGGTTCATTACCTGTTGTCAGAGCAACAGGCGGTTTGGAAGATACCGTTACGGGATATCCGCTGGATAATTCAAACGGTTTCAAATTTTGGAATTATAACGGCTGGGATATGCTAAATGCCATTAAATGCGCTCTTTGGGTTTATCAGGATAAATACGTTTTCAATGCGATGCGAAAATCAGCAATGGAAGCTGATTTTTCATGGAAACGCAGCGCCGCACAATATATGAATATGTATAGGGAAATTACAGGAATAAAATGAAATGAAACTGAATGAGCGCCAATTGGAATTGGCGCTCTTGATTTATTTATCCAAATCTATTCTCAATACTTCGTATATATCCATTTTTTTTGACTTACCCCTTATTTGAACTTCCTTAATTTTTATTACATCTGCGCAATCCGAAATATAATTATATGTAGAACTGCTTACGAGCAAATTTGTTTTATAAACTTTATTATAACCTTCGATTCTGCTTGCAAGATTAACACTGTCGCCAATTACGGTATATTCCATTCTATTTTCGGTCCCGATATTTCCGATAAATACTTCGCCGGTATTTATCCCCACTCCGATTTCAAAACGGGGGCGTCCTTCTTCAAGCCACTTTTCACGCAAAAAATTTACCCGTTTCAACATTTCATAAGCACATTTAACGGCATTTCTGGGATGATTTATATCCTGAACGGGTTCCCCGAAAATAACCATAATAGCATCTCCGATAAATTTATTTATAACTCCGTTGTACTTATTTATTATCGGCTCCATTTCAGCAAAATATTCGTTTAAGATTTTTGATACGTCTTCTGCACTCATTTTTTCACTCATGCTTGTAAAGCCCCTGATATCGGAAAACAAAACGGTTACAATTGCTCTTTTCCCGCCTAAACCAAGTGTATCAATATTTTTCACAACACTATTCATAACGTCTTTTGAAATATATTTACCCATCGCAGTTTTTATTTGTTCTTTATTTCTGCTTTCATTAAGGAATTTAAAACTGTATGCAAAAACTGCTGTTACAAATTGACATACAAGCGGGGTTGAATAATTGAATCTATAACCGCTTATTGCGAGTATTATTACAAATAGCATATATATAACATCGACACCTATTAAAGATATTATTCCCCGAATAAATGGCATCCTTAGTATAACTATAAAAGACAACACACATAAAAACATAAAGAAAAATGCACCAACACCTATTCCTATATTATGCATTTGAACATCGGAATAGAAATTATCAAATGATGTGGTCTGAATATCAACTCCGGGGTGCCTGTTATTTATTGGAGTGGCTAAAACATCATCAGAAGGTCCTGAAATATTTGCACCTATAAATATGATTTTATCGTTGAACCGTTCAGGATTTATCAAATCGGCATTTTTAGGATCATACCGTTGCGGATGCGTTTCGGGAGTAATACCTTGCTCAAGGGCATGGAATGTATCCAATATTTGCATACCTTGAACTGCAATATGGGTATAATCAGATTTTTGTCCTGCAGGAATATACGGGGAACGATAAAATTTCAACGGGACATTAAAACATCCGTCATCGTACGTGTATTCCAGTTTTAATCCCGTTTTCGGAATTAAAATATAATCTTTGTATATTATAACGTCATTTGTTTTATTAATTAAAAGATATACTTTTAGAGGCAATGAAGGATAGTAGCTGTCACCTATTTTTATAATACTTGGAGAATCAAAAACATAATTTGAATGCTCTCCTTTTTTTATAAGAACTGAACCGTAATTGTGTGTTCTGTCTTTTAGGAATTTTGAACTCGTAATAATATCGTTAAATTCTGTTTTGTCCGGTACATTTCCTATAATTTTGACATTTAACGAATGTTTTTTGGCAAAATCACTCAGCTTATCCGTATCAACATCGTTGTGAGAACTGACAGGAGCAAATGCCGAAACAAGATTATCCATTTGATAAACTTGATTGACAAATTTTGTGGATTCCTTATTTAATTTATCATCGGCCATGAAAAATGTAACATCAAGACCTACAGCTTTTGGTTTTGCATATTTATGAAAAAAAGATAGAAAATCTGCGGTTACTTCATTTTTTTTATCAGCAACCCAATGGTATTTTTCGTCGGTTTGTGTATCAATAACAACTTCAATAACATCATTTGATATATTTGTACCGGTTGCAAAATTTGATATCAGAAAAACATCAGATATCGGCTTAATAAACCTGTTAGAAAGGAGTACAAAAATCATAATGAGTAAAACGTACGATAAAAAAGAATACAAATAGAACCATTTATTTTTAATCTTATTCATAAAGAAAGCCCCTTAATATAATTTTATGATATAATAAATTTCAAAAAAAGGGTAGATTATGAATATAAATTTAATAGAAAAATTAAAAGAGAATAAAATATATCCGATTATAAGAAGCACCGATGCACAGGAAATCAAACGGAATGCACAGGCAATAATTAACGGCGGACTTGACTTAATAGAAATAACAGCGGGGAATTCAAAAGTCTATAATGCAATAGAAGAACTATCTAAAAAAGCAATTATTTGTGTCGGGGGAATAATTACAACCGTTCAAGCGCAAATTGCAATAGATTGCGGGGCTAAAATGATTTCTTCTCCGATATTTTCCACAAGTCTTGTAAAGATTTCAAAAGACAGACACATTCCGTTTATCTCAGGAACTTCTACCGCTAATGAAGCATATAAAGCTTGGCAAGCCAGAATTCCTATAGTAAAAATTTTCCCTGTTACAGCTCTTGGGGGAGTTGAATATATTGAAAATATTTTAAGACCCATGAACTTTTTAAACGTAATTCCTCAAGGAGATGTAAAACTCAATGAAGTTAAAGCATATATTAATGCAGGTGCCGTTGCAGTCGGCATAGGACGGAATCTGACTGCGGGCTTTAGTTGTGAAGAAATTACACAAAGAACCAAACAACTTTTAGGCAGTTTGAAATAATGAAAAAGAGAATTGTATTATCAGGATATTTCGGTTTCAGAAACTTTGGAGACGAGGCGATTTTATCTGTTCTGGTTAATAAATTACAGCAAAACAGAAATCGTTTAACAATAATCACGTCCGACCCCGAATATACTAAATCTTTATATTCACACATTAGAGTAATTAAAACTTTTGATTTTCATAATATACTTGCAGCCGTTTATAAATCAGATATACTCATATCCGGCGGAGGCAGCCTTTTACAAGATGTCACCAGCTTGAAAAGTTTAATATATTATTTAATGATAATTTTTATCGGCATATTTTTAAGAAAAAAAGTTATAATTTTTGCTCAAGGAATCGGACCGATAAAATCACAATTCGGTCAATTTTTAACCAAATCAATTTTAAAAAAATGCTCTTATGTAAGTGTCCGAGATAAAAAAAGCCATGAACTTTTGAAAGAATGGGGAATAAAATCAGAGCTTTTATGCGATCCGATTTTTTCGGTGAATATTTCGCCAAAAGAAAAAACAAAAACTGTTGCAGTACAATTAAGAGATTGCAAAGGGATGAATATGGATTTCCTTGACAGACTTGCAGATGCAGTTTGCCGAAATTTTAGGGATTACAATATTGATATTTACTCTTTTCAAGACTCTATTGACCTTGAAATTTGTAAAACATTTGAAAATAAAATCAAAATACTAAATCCTGAAATTAAAACCAAATTGTATAATGATTTAACCAATATGCAAATTATAGAAAATCTTAATAATGCACAATATCTTATATCCATGCGTTTTCACGCAATAATTATCGGGCTTTTGTCAGGAATAAAAACATTAGGAATAAATTATGACATAAAAGTCGAAAAACTTGCAAAAGAGTTCGGACTTCCTTTAATAGATATAAAAAATGATTTCGGCAACGCATTTGAACATATAAAAAGCCAAAATTTGAAAGAAATAAATGAAAAAGTTACAAACAAAAACTTCGACTGGTCAGGATTTGATAAAATTATAAAGGGCAACGATTAGTAAACTGATTGCCCGAAATTATTTCGGCGGACTTGTACCGAATTAGTGGTAAATTAGGTTATACGGGTGTAATTTTTTTGCACCGTAATCAAACTTGTCCTTTCCTATTTAGGGAAGGGATTGATTATCAGCCCCGATTAGGAAGGCGGTACGGAGCGCCAAGGTGGAACGGATTTTATCCTATTCAACCTCACCCGAATTTGTAAATTTGATTTTTCCCCGACATGGTTAATTGTTAGGCAAAGGTTCTATTGGGAATAGTTTATACTCCTCGTCAAGAATATCTTTTGTGTAATTAATAATATCCTTTAATTAATCTCCAGAAATCACTTTTATGTCTTTATTAAGACCACCTACCATTAGAATATCATATTCCATCATAAAATCTATTGAAATTCTAT
>CACXFH010000070.1 GCA_902766975.1 uncultured bacterium
AGTCTCACACAGCTCGTTCCTTGCCGGTTCGAATTGGTATCCCCAAAGGGGCGAGGGTATTGTAAAATTTTTATCTTTAAAATCAATGATTTGTTAGCAATCCCTTTTAAAACGGAGAAGCGGGGATTCGAACCCCGGGTGGAATCGCTCCCACAACGACTTTCGAGATCGTCACCTTAAACCGCTCGGACACTTCTCCAATTATTTAAAACTATATAAATACTATTTCTCTATTACAACATTATCTAAAAGCTGAATGGTAATTTTATCTCCGGCTTTTGCTTTATAATACAATCCCGGGGTTAGCAAGCCTGCTGCGGCACCAACCGCAAAACCCACCGGCATTCCGATTGCAAAACCGCCAATAATTACAGCCCCTGCGGCAACTCCAATCCCGCAGCCTGCACCGGTTCCGATTGCCATTCCGCCCAATGTTGTGCCTAAACCCTTACCCCAACCATTCAATTTGCCTCGAGATAAGAAATCTTTTTTATTGAAAACTTTTGCCTTTATAAATTTTTGTGTACCGTCAGGAAGTTCCAAATATTTAAAATCTAAATATATCTTGCCGCTTCTGTTAAAAGATTTTGGACGCTCTACATTGCAAATTTCTGCCACAAACTTTGTAGATGCCGGCAAAACCTCTGTTCCTTCTTGCGTTCTTAAACAATCATTCAATATAAAGACTATTTCATCCCCAACCTTAGCATATTTGCTGTTAAATGCCTCTGCAAACGAAACTTCCAATGTATTATATGGCAATATCTCAGTTTCAATATCGCTCGTGTTAACAATATTTGTCGGTGTTTTCTTCGCAAGTTTTTCAGGTAACTGCATGTGTTCAACTTTTACACAATCATTACAACTGTCTTGCGCAAATACTCCGATAGGTATACTCATATTTATAAATAAACTGCATAATAAAATTGCAATAAATTTTTTCATGTTTTTTCTCCTTCTTTTTGCACAATATTAACATATTAAAATCGTTATGTAAACCATATTATAAACTAAATAATTTGTGCAGATCATACATTCTCTTGATATTTTTATTTAAATTATGTACCTTATTTGAAAATAGTATTTATCTGGTAAATTTTGATTTTAATCTGTCAAATAATTCTCCTGCATATTCCATTTTCATAGCCAAATTAAGCGGGATATAAACAACAAGGCATATAACTGCAATCAGACTGATTTTCAGCAGCTCAAATGAAATTTTAGGTAACAGAATAAATTTGTCAAATTGCGATGAAGCTACAAAGCATACAGCCCCTGCTACAACACCTGCAATACACATTTTTAAAAGGTTTATGAATAAAGACTTGTAATCCATTTTCATTTTTTTTGTAATGAAATAACCTAAAACGCAAGCGTTGAATAAGGTAACCAGAGATGTTGAAAGAGTAATTCCGCCGATTCCAAAATGCATTTTTGAAATCAATATCCAGTTTAAGAATATCTTCAAAATAATCGACGAAAAAGCTACAGTAAAAGGAGTTGCCGAATCATTGAACGAATAAAAAACTCTTGTTATTGAATCTCTGAAAACATAAGGAATTATTGAAACAGATAAGAACCAAAGCGCTTCAGTCACCATAAATGTTGCCGTTTGGTCAAATTCGCCGTGCTCAAAGATTAATCTCACAGCATCCATACCTACAACCAAAATCCCAATAATAATAGGTATTGCACCGAATAATAAAACTCCTACCCCTTTATTAAAATAATTTTTAATTCCTTCGTAATCTTTATCTGCAACAAGTCTTGCAAAAATCGGGAATAACGGAACCAAAAAAGCCGTGACTAAAATCCCGACAGGGAACTGAAAAACTCTGTTTGCATATCCTATTGCAGTCCATGCCCCCTCAGAAATTGACGATGTAAAAAACATATCAACATAAATATGTATTTGACCGACAGTCGAACTTAATACCGCAGGGAATAATAACTCTCCGATTTCTTTAAAATGAAGATTATTCACAAACTCAAAATTCGGTTTTAATTTATAACCGAGTTTTCTGATGTTAGGATATTGAATTATTAACTGTAAGATTGCACCAATTGTAGTTGCCCATGCAAGGGCATAGCCTTTTTGGTCACTAGGGACGGCAATTACAATCCCTATTATTGCTAATGACATTATTATCGGAGATAGATTAGGCAGCATAAATTGCTTATATATAATCAAAATTCCGTAATAAATCCCGACAATCCCCCCGATAACCAATAACGGTGTCATTATTTGCAGATGAATTGCTGCAAGATGAATCATTTGTTCAGAACCGCCTGAGATAATAAGTCCCATTATTTGTCTTGGGAAAATATACATTATAACTGACAATGCCAGAAAAAATATAATTGTTGCAGTCATAAAAGTTGAATATAGTTTATTTACAGCTTCCGGCGGTTTTTGTTTTAAGTCAGGGATTAATTTTGAAAAAATCGCAACTGTTGCGCTGTGAAACGGTCCCCCGACTCCGCCCAATAAAATTAAAGATAATGACGGAATTTGATATGCATAATAGTATGCATCAGATACCATTGATGCTCCGTAATAATTTGCGATAATGATGTCACGAATAAAACCGATTAATTTACTTATAATCGTGACAACCATAATTATCCACGCAGCTTTTAAAAGACTTGGTGTTTTATCTGTCTGTTCACTCATCTTTTCCCGCCAGTTCTATATACATTTTCAAATTCCCCGTATTTCCCGTGTATGACGGATATTTAAATGTTATCTTATTCAAACCGTTTTGTAAATATTGTGACAAATCTATTCGGTTATATCGTTCTTTTTTATTTAGTTTAATAGCTTCATAAACTCCGTTTATTATCAAATCGACGTAATCAAATTTGTATCGGTTATCCGCAACAAGAGTTGCCGTACCGTCCTTAGAGTAAAAAATCTGTGAGACTGAATTATTTGAATACTTATTCAAAATAAACGGCTCTGTTGAAAGCGAAATCCCCTGATAATAATGTTTTAGTATTTCGTCATAGGTTTTGTGCAAATGTGTTGCCATATAGCCTGCACCATATTGGCTCAAGCCTACACCGTGTCCGTAGCCGCCGCCATAAATTTTTATATTTTTAAGATTATCTTCTTCATCAAATTCTTGCTCAATGACAAAATTTGCACTTGGCAGTGCTTTGCCGTCTACAGTAAATAAACGGCGGATAACAAGTTCTTTTTCAACAACGTAATTTTGAGTTTCTGTTTGGATTTCGAGTTTCATTATTTTACCTGAAAGCCCTCTTTCCAAAACTTTGAGTCCTTTTATTAGTCCTATTATTTCACCTCTTTGAACCGCAGGGTGTACAAATCCCGCAGCACTTTGGGCTGCTATATGATTTTGTACTTCATTTTGCAATTCTTCCTGCGTCCATTTGCGTTCCCACCTGTAATATGACGATTTATTATCAAAAGATTTTGGTTTTGATTTATAAAATTTTGCGGCAGATTCTTCATCATTCAAAATTCCAAAGTCCTCATAATCAGGTACACCTGTCAAATATGGCTTTGGTTTCGCAGGGAAAACTCTGGTTTGAGGCTCGGAAAAAGCATTTTCATAGCTCTCCGTATACCCTCCTGCAGTTGATGAATAAAGAGCTAGAATTAAGTTCCAATCATAAATTGCTACTATTCCTTTTGTTTCTTCGACAGCCTGATTTGAAAGCTCTTTTTCGGTATTTGCTCCAAAATATACCTGACTGGCAACTGAATCAACAACATCATAATTCGGACTTGATTTAATCCTTGGCGAAAGTACATAGTTCCTTGCCGCTACAGCTTGAGCCTTCAATGCTTCTAATCCGAAATGTACAGGCATTTCATTTGGAACGACCCCTTTTAAATATTCTTCTACCCCAAGTAAATTTACAATATTAAAATAGCCTTCTTTGGGGCAAACAAGCTTTATTTGCCCTCTGTACAATGCATCCTTGCCTGCACGTTTAAGATTTTTTATCCCCAAATATCCGTAATCGGTTTTAAAAATAATCGGACCTGAAACTTTTGCTATGTCATTACCTTCACTGTCTTTAATAACAAAAATTTTGCCGACCATATAAATATCAACCGGATTATTTGCATCAAAAGTATTTATATAAGTTTTATCATTATATATTTCAAATTCGCTTGTAGCGTAAATTGAAGTTTTTTCCCACAGATAATTTGAAAAATTTTGATTCCCTATTCCTACCCGAACCATTTTACCGGGGGCTTCATTTTGGACTTTAAATGAATTTACAATTTTGCTGATATCTGACTGATTATTAAGAGAAAATCCTAATGACGGACACAATCCCAAACACAGTACAATGAAAAATAATCCCAATCGTTTCATAAAGTTATTATATAACAAAAGTTGAAATATAGAATTATTAACACAGATTTACGATATTGTCGGAAAACTGATATGATATTATCAAGATGAACAAAAATTAATTTTTAAATTTATCCGCATCCAGATATCGCATTACTCTTGCAGGATTTCCAACAACAACTGCATTATCCGGAACATCTTTAGTTACGACAGCTCCTGCGCCGACAACGGCATTTTCGCCGATTGTTACCCCCGGAAGGATGGTGACATTTACTCCAATCCAAACATTTTTCTTAATATGAACCGGTTTACAGGTTATTACATATCGGTCATACATATCGTGATTGTTTGTCGCAATTGTGCAATTCAATGAAATCATTGTATTGTCTTCAATAATTAACCCGCCTGCTGACATGCACTGAAAATTATTCAGTATAGTTACATTTTTACCGATTTTTACTTTATCAGCCAAAATGGTAAAAATTGGCGGATGTAAAACAGTATTTTCGCCTAATGTATGATTAAAGAGTTCCTGAATAAGCTCTTGACATTCAGGTGCTGTCGGATTTGTCTGATTTATTCTGAAGCATAAATCGGAGCTCCTTTTTGCCTCTGCAATCCTTTCAGGACTTTGTGTCCTGACATCAATTCTGACTTCTTCCATTTTTAATTCTCCGTTTTTTGAATTCTGTGTTTTTTCAACAGCTCAAGAATAGAATATTTACACCAATTATATAGATTTACCCAATTTATAAGCCTGTTCAGGATAAGGGGTTTGCTTCAAATGTTCAACGCTTTCTATTCCTATAGCGTTTACAATTCCCGCATTTTCTATATTTAACCAATTCAAAATGGCTTGATAATTATCATTCAAAACATCTTTTACTTGCGCAACCGGTGAATGTTGAACAGAAATTAAAACGGCTTTGTTTTGTTTTTCTCTCAAAATCGGATCAATACTGTAAAATCTGTCAATAACTTTCTTTATAGTAGATGTCATTTCAAAATAGTATATAGGAGTAACAAAAGCTATAACATCCGAACTTAAAAGATGCTCTCTGAGTTCGACGAAATCATCTTTATGAATACAAGGTTTTGACCCCATAGCACAAGCATTACAACTTATACAATTTTTTACGTCAGAATGTGCGGAATCAAAACGATAAATTTCATGCCCGTTTTCTTTTGCCCCTCTGATAAATTCATCTGCTAAATAATTTGATGTCCCGTTTTTTCTCGGGCTGCCTGTAATAACTGTAATTTTCATATTCCCCCTTAATAATATAAATCATTGCTATTTACATTTTTATAATATCATCAGATAATTTAATATCAAGAGCATTGCTCTGATGCAAAACAATTCGATGTATGGCACGAAGCTTTTTAACACATTATATAATTTTACAAAATTACAAAAATAAATTTTATTGACATAAATTGAAAAAGTTGTACAATGAAATAACCAAATAAGGAAAGCATGGGTGAAAGTCCCTCACTGGTCCGCAGCCGTCAAAGTCGGAATGCTTATTGGTTTGTTTTTACTTTACGAGACTGGAGGCTTTATTATGCAACAAAAAGTTATCAAACGTGACGGACAAATTGTAGAATTTGATTCCGAAAAAATTACCAATGCCATTTGTAAGGCATCAAATGTTACCAAAGAAATTGACCAATTCACTGCAAGACGGTTGACAAAAAACGTTATCAAGATTGTCAATGATTTTGTAAAAGAAAAGCAATCTAATCTTGAAGCTCCGACGGTGGAAGAAATACAGGATATTGTTGAAAAAGTTTTGTTATCTTCAGAGTACAAACAGACTGCAAAATCTTATATTTTGTACAGAGAACAACACAATAAAATGAGAGATTTTGCAAAAAATGCATCAATTGATATGGTCGATGATTATTTAAAACAACTTGATTGGCAGGTTAACGAAAACTCCAATATGGGGTATTCAATTCAGGGGTTAAACAACTATTTGGCATCTGCAATGAGTAAAAATTACTGGCTAAATAAAATTTACCCTAATGAAATTAAAGAAGCCCACGAAAATGGCGATATCCATATCCACGATTTGAATATAATTTCGGTATATTGTGTCGGATGGGATTTAAAAGATTTATTATCTGAAGGTTTCACAGGGGTAGAAGGAAAAGTTGCATCAAAACCTGCAAAACATTTCCGTACCGCATTAGGGCAAATGGTTAACTTTTTATACACAATGCAAGGAGAAAGTGCCGGGGCTCAAGCATTTTCCAACTTTGACACCTTGCTTGCGCCGTTTGTCAGATATGACGGGCTAAATTATTCTCAGGTAAAACAAGCGCTGCAGGAATTTGTATTTAATATGAATGTGCCGACTAGAGTCGGATTTCAGACACCATTTTCAAACATCACAATGGATTTGGTTGTTCCGTCATATTATAAAGACCAATGCGTAATTGTTGGCGGGGAAATGAAAGAAGAAACTTATGGCGAATTCCAAAGCGAAATGAATATGATAAATAAGGCATTTTTTGAAGTTATGATGGAGGGTGATGCTTCAGGCAGGGTATTTACCTTCCCTATCCCGACATATAATATTACAAAGGATTTCGACTGGGATAATCCTGATTTAAACGGGTTATGGGAAATGAGTGCGAAATATGGAATTCCGTATTTTTCAAATTTTGTAAATTCTGATATGAATCCTGAAGATGCGCGTTCTATGTGTTGCCGTTTAAGGATTGATAACAGACAACTTGAATATCGTGGGGGCGGACTTTTCGGTTCAAATCCGCTGACAGGTTCAATCGGTGTTGTAACAATTAATTTGCCTAAAATCGGTTATCAAACCGGCTCTAAAGAAGAATTTTTTACCGTTCTTAAAGACCGAATGGAACTTGCAAAAGACTCACTTGAAATAAAACGTAAATTACTTGAACGGTTGACAGACGGCGGATTATATCCTTATACAAAATTTTATTTGAGAGATATAAAGGCGCGTTTTGGGGTATATTGGAAGAACCATTTTTCAACAATAGGACTTGTCGGAATGAACGAAGCTTGTGAAAACTTGTTAGACTGTTCGATTGCTGATGAACAAGGACATAATTTTGCGGTTGAAGTAATGGATTATATGCGTGATATGATTGTAAAATTTCAGGAAGAAACCGGAAATAATTATAATCTTGAAGCAACTCCGGCTGAGGGTACAAGTTATCGGCTTGCAAAACTTGATAAGAAAAATCTTGTTGATATAAAATGTGCAAACGATGATGAATATTATTCGCAAGGCGCGGAGCCTTATTATTCAAATTCAACGCAATTACCGGTAAATTGTACTGATGATATTTTCGAACTGCTTGACCATCAGGACGATTTACAAACCAAATACACAGGCGGAACGGTTGTTCATATATTTGCAGGTGAAAGAATAAATGATATTAGCACAATGAAAAATCTTGTTAAAAAGATTTGCGAAAATTATCATTTACCGTATTTCACATTCTCTCCGACATTTTCAGTCTGTCCGACGCATGGATATGTTGCAGGTGAGCACCAAACTTGCCCTGATTGCGGAAGCGAATGTGAAATTTATTCAAGAATTGTAGGCTATATAAGACCGGTAAAAGGTTGGAATAAGGGTAAAAAGGCTGAATTTGCTAACCGTAAGACTTTTGATATGGCAAAAGCCAGGGAGTGTTGTTCTTGTTCATAATCGGCGGAATTCAAAAAACCACACTGCTAGATTTTCCGGGAAAAGTTGCAGCAATTGTTTTCACTCAAGGCTGCAACTTTCGCTGTGGATATTGTCATAATCCTGATTTGCTTGAGATAAAACAAATCTGTCATCCTGAACTTGTTTCAGGGTATTTTTCAAAAGAAAAATTGCTGTCTTTTCTCCAAACCAGAATCGGCAAGCTCGACGGAGTTGTAATCTCAGGCGGCGAACCCACAATTCAAGCGGGACTTTATGATTTTATAGAAGAAATCAAAAAGATGGGATTTTTGGTTAAACTTGACACTAACGGAACAAATCCTCAAGTGGTGGAGCGCTTGATTAACGATAATCTGCTTGATTATATCGCAATGGATATAAAAGCTCCGTTAGAAAAATATTCTCAAATTACAGGCACATATTCCCTCGCCCCTTTGGGGAGAGGGAAAAGGGGTGTGGGACTACACTATAACATCCAAAAATCAATATCTATTATTATGCAAAGCAATGTTGACTATGAATTTCGTACAACGGTTTTAAAATCTCAATTATCTTTTGATGATTTTGAAAAAATCGGGCAAATGATTTATGGGGCAAAGCGGTACTATTTACAAAAATTCGTTCCGTCAGAAATTTTAAATAAAAAATTATTATCCGAATCGACATACACCGATAAAGAATTTCAAACCATTTGTCAAAATCTGAAAAAATATGTTGAATTTGTGGATTACAGATAAAAAGTTAAATTTTCATTTTGTATGACAGCAGTATGTCAATACAGCCGTCTATATATTGAGCCAGAAACGGAACTTTATTTTTTATGGCATATAGGGTTTCTATTCCGTCATTCAGTGGTATGCGACGCTTCGAAACGACTTGTTCCATCAATTCTTCCACAATCGGATTGCCCAGCTTCGGATGATAAATATTCAATCCAGAATTTTCAACGTACTCCTTGCGAATTGTTGGCTTGTACGGTTGATCTACCCCTATTGAAAAATTGGAATTCGAAAAATCCACACGCTTAACACTCATACGGGGATTATAGCACAAAATTTAAAAAAGCAAGGTGTTTTTTTTGCAAAAAATCGGGATGATACCGAGATTGTAGGCGAGGAAGGAGCCGTACAAGAAAGGTATGCAGCCAGCATAGTTTTTAAGCACCTTTAGGTGCGTAAAAAACTGCGTGCGTGCTCTGGATGTAA
>CACXFH010000071.1 GCA_902766975.1 uncultured bacterium
AATACATCTGAACAAATTGATTCGCAAGCACCGCATGCAATACATGAATCACTAATTGTAACTGCCATTTTAATTTCTCCTTATTTTATTTAACCACGCGAAATGAATTCGCAAAATTATTATATAACAAATTAAAAAAAATTTCCAGTTTATCTTTTTTAAAGTAATTGATTGTAAAAAAGGATAATTGCCGGATAAATGAATAAATACAATAAGTTCCTATCAATTTATCGATACGGTTACTGCTGTCAATATAAAAATTATACATCCATAAAAAGCCTTGATACCACACTGTCTTACAGGGTTTCATTATATGTGACTTATTTAAATTTACATAATTTTGTTGTCATAACATAAATTGCAGTACCTTCTACAACCGGTTGAAATTGTGCATATTTATTATAATCTCCGTTTATGAAAATATCATTTTCATCATAAGAATCCAAAACTCCGATTTTATAAGTGCGTTTAGCACAGTTTATTTCATACTGACCAAGTGTATAATGCACCTGTTTCCCGTTTACCGGTTCATATTGCCCCTTATTGTATGATTTCAAAAGAAATGAGTAGCCATACATATTTTCAAGACCGGTAATTCCGTCTTTATAAACATAATTATTCGGCGCTATATGTTCCCAATCGGAATTATCTTTACCGGCAGCAGGTAAAATTAGCAGTATAAATAGTAGTATTGATAACCATAATTTCTTCATATATGTAATTATAATATTTTATTTTAAATTTTCAAATGTCCGGATTTTTCAGATAAATTATTTTATCCGATTTAACTATTTTACACGGGTTAAATTTTATAGTATAATCAAAGGTAATAAGGAGTGATATGTTGAATAAGAGCAATAAAACCGATGTAATTGTCGTTGGTGCAGGACCTGCGGGTATTGCTTGTGCAATCACTTTGGCAAGGGCAGGACGAGAAGTCGTACTTATTGAGCGAGGACTGTTTGCAGGGAGTAAAAATGTTTTTGGCGGGGCAATTTATACAAAACCGACAAAAGAAATTTTCCCGAACTTTGAGCAGGAAGCACCCTTAGAAAGACGCAATATTGCTCATAATTTTATAATTTTGGGAGAAGAAGATTCAACATCCGTTTCTTATCGTAAAGACGGAAATGAAAGTTATTCCGTTATAAGAGGGAAATTTGATCGTTGGATGGCACAAAAGGCGAAAGAAGCAGGGGTAATTTTAGTTGAACAAACAGTTGTTCGGGAACTTATCAAAAACGGAACAAAAGTAGTCGGGGTAAAAACCGAACTTGAAGACTATTTTGCTGATATTGTAGTTTTGGCTGACGGAGTTAATTCGCTTCTTGCAAAACAAATAAAATTAAGAAAAGAAATTGAACCGAAAGATGTTGCGCTAAGTGTAAAAGAAGTTATAAAACTTGATAAAGCAACTATTAATCAAAGATTTAACGTAAAAGACGGCGAAGGTGTAATCGGGGAAATTTTTGGCGGTTCAATGCTTGGGGTTTTGGGTCTTGGTTTTATATATACAAATGAAGATTCCGTTACTATCGGTCTGGGTGTAACTTTAGACGATTTGGTTGAAAATAATTACCGCCCGTTTGAAGTCCTTGAAAAACTAAAACAGCATCCGACTATTGCGCCGTTAATTGAAGGCGGGACACTAAAAGAATACAGTGCGCATCTTATTCCCGAGGGCGGATATAATAAAATTCCAAAACTTTGTGATAACGGGGTTATGGTTGTCGGGGATGCTGCTATGCTTGTAAATAACCTGCATTGGGAAGGTACCAATCTTGCAATGCTATCAGGCAAACTTGCAGCGCAAACAGCTCTTGAAGCATTTGAAAAAGACGATTTTTCAAGAAAAACTCTTAAAAATTATGAAAAGAAATTGCAAAGTTCTTTTATAATTAAAGATTTAAAAACATACCGCAAACTAATGCCTATTGCACATGAACGCAAAAAAGCATTTATGGAGTATTATTTAAAAAAAATAAATTCATTTTTTGCAATGTTTACAACTGTTGACGGGAACCCGAAAAGAGAAAACTATCGAAAATTTATAAAAAGTATTTTTACAGACAGAAAATTGAGTGAATTGTGCAAAGATATATGGGCTTTGATTAGACTTGTATGGAGTATATTAATATGAATTTAGACCAAAAATTATATACACTAAAATATACACCTGATAATGAGTCACATTTAAACCCTGACCAAAATAAGTGCAAAAATTGTATATCAAGAAACTGTACTTACATTTGTCCTGCTCAGGTATATGAATGGAATGAAGAAAAACAAGAATTGATTATAAATTTTGAAAACTGCCTTGAATGTGGGGCATGCAGAATTGCATGTGAACATAAGTGCATAGATTGGCGCTATCCGAAAGGTACAAAAGGAGTAACCTTCAAACAGGGTTAAAAATATTCTTGTGCTAAAATATGTATATGATAAAAAGAAGAAAATCAAAAGAAATTTTAATCGGAGATGTGAAAATCGGCGGGGATAATCCGATTAGTGTTCAGTCAATGTGCAATACGGATACTCGTGATGTAACCGCAACTTCAAAACAAATCAAAGAACTTGCGAATGCAGGGTGTGAAATAGTCAGACTTGCTGTTTTAAATAAGGATGCAGGTGAAGCAATTAAAGAACTTGTAAAAATGTCATCCGTACCATTAGTTGCAGATATTCATTTTGATTACAGATTAGCTATTCAGTGTATTAATAACGGAATAAGTGCATTGCGACTCAACCCCGGAAATATCGGCAAAACAGAACATACACAGGAAGTTGTAAAACTTGCCAAACAACAAAATATTCCGATAAGAATAGGAGTCAATGCGGGATCTTTAAAAAAATCATTGCAGAATAAAGATATTCCACTACATGAAAAAATGGTTGAAAGCGCATTAAATCATATAAAAATTCTTGAAGATTTGGATTTTGATTTAATAAAAATTTCCTTAAAATCATCTGATGTTATGACAACAATTGAAGCTTACAGATTAATTGCGCAAAAGGTTAATTATCCTTTGCATATCGGTTTGACAGAGGCAGGAACGCTCAAAAGCGGGCTTATAAAATCTGCTGTCGGTATCGGCACATTATTAGCAGAAGGAATTGGGGATACTATAAGGGTTTCGCTTACCGAAAACCCAATAGAAGAAGTTTATGCAGGATATGATATTTTAAAAAGTTTGGGCTTGAGAAAACGTGGGATTAATTTTATTTCCTGCCCGACTTGCGGAAGGACACAAATTAATCTTATAAATCTTGCAAAGCAGGTTGAAGAAAGATTTAAAAATTATGATAAAGATATAACAATTGCAGTAATGGGCTGTGCAGTTAACGGTCCGGGGGAAGCAAAACATGCCGATTTTGGAATCGCAGGCGGCATCGGAGAAGGTTATATTTTTAAAAAAGGTGAAATTATTGCAAAAGTACCGGAAAATCAATTATTGGAGAAATTTGAGGAAATTGTCTTTAATTCATAGTCCAATCTGATGACAATTTTGCAAAATTCCTTATAATAGAATTATGAAAAAATTTATTATTTTATTATTGCTTTTAATTTTTGTTCCGGCTCAGGCTGAGATGTTGACAGGCGAAGTAAAGTATAGTATTGAAGATGCAAAACTTGAACTGCAAAACAATCGTCCGAATCAGGCAGATTACTTATTAACACAAAACAATTTTATAGATAAAGACAGGAATGCAAATTATTTTGCATTATTGAAGGGTAAAACCGATTTTAAAGACAGGATTTTAGCAATGTTTTCAGACGGGAGCTATGCTGTCAATTACAAAAATGATTTAAAACACGTGTGGTATTATGACAAAGACGGGACGCTAATCAATTCGGAAGAACGAACATCTTTAGATTATCCGTATGGGAGTTACAAATTTTCTCCTGACGGAGAGCTTGTAAACATGACTCTCAGGGTCAGTGAAAAAGAAACTTTTATATTTTCACCATTTGGAGAACTTTTAGGGCACTGGATTGGAAATAATTGTTATGATGAAAACGGTAATATCATTATGACAAGAGAGATTTTGAAATAAAATTTGACAATTATATAACCGGATAAGGATTTGCTGTTCGATATATATATTACAACAAACGGTTGATTGAATGTGTAAAAATTTATTATAAAATGTCCCCGAAAGGGTACAATTATGGCAATAAATAAAGAATTATTGGAACGATATAAAGCAATGAAAGCGGCAAAAACGGAACAACAAAGTTCTCCTCAACATAAAACAGGATTTGCGGCTTTGAGCCAAACTCAGACTGTAACGGAAAAATCTGATATAAAATCTCAGCCTGAGCAACAGTGGAATACAACATATTCACAAAATTCACAACAAAGTATGCCGCAAAATGAAATTATAAATAATTATAATTCTCAATTCACTACGTCGCAATCATTTATGACTACTGCCCCCATGCCTGAAACATCGGATATTTTTTCACAACCGACTGAGGTTCCAATTACTCATCAACAAGAAAATTGCCCCCCCGTATCGGAACAAAAAATTAAAAAATTTGCATTGATAGGTTATCCGCTTGGACATTCGATGTCTGAATATATACATCTTGCAGGGTTCAAAAGTGTCGGAATAAATGCGACTTACGAAATCATATCGACTCCGCCGGAAGAATTATCTGACAGAATAAAATATTTGCGCAGCAATGGTTACAGCGGATTTAATGTGACAATTCCGCTTAAATTGCCTGTATCTTTATTTTTAGATGAAATTGACCCTTCTGCCGGAATAGTAAATGCGATAAATACCGTCGTTATTGATCCGAATACAAATGCTCTCAGAGGATATAATACGGATGTTAAAGGTTTCATTTCGGCAATTCCTTCAGATTTCCCGCTATACAATAAAACCGTTGCAATTTTAGGTACAGGCGGAGCCGCAAGAGCTGCAATTACTGCGCTTGCCCAAAAACAAGTTAAAGAATTTCGAATTTATACAAGAAATATAGCAAATTCGCTTGAACTTATTGATTATTTGAGAAAAACTTTTTCAAATATCACGTTTAATTCATATCAGATAGATAAATTCAAAGATTTTTCCGATGTAAATTTGCTTGTAAATGCTACCCCTATCGGAATGAGCGGTTCTACTGTCGGATATTCACCCGCAGAAGAAGATGAACTCCGCACTTTGCCTAATGATGCTTTGATTTATGATGTAGTATATAATCCTAAAAAAACTAATTTAATAAGATTAGCACAAAAGCTGAATTTAAAATGCATAAATGGTGTTGACATGCTTGTATGGCAGGCTTACGAAGCCCAAAAAATTTGGACGGGACGAACTCCTGACTTTAAAGATATGAAAATTGCTCTGCTTGAAAATTTGTAAATAATAAATCAATAAATTATTCTATTATTTCTATCATTTGCTTTAATAAGTTGTTATATGGAGTTGGAATACCATGTTTTTTCCCCATTTCAATGACAGCACCTGCAAACATTTCAACCTCTGTTTTTCTCCCCGCCTCTATATCCTGCAGCATTGAAGTTTTTCCTTCCGGACACATTTTATCTAAGGATTTAAATGCATCTTCCAACATTGTGTGAGTATTTGTGACTCCTGAGGCTTTTGCAATCTCGATTACTTCAAGCATAATATTTTTTAGCAAATTTTTAATTTTTTCACTCTTTTGCATTTGTCCGAAAGTTAAATGCAATATTGCAGATATTTGATTTGAACTTACATTAAGCATAAATTTCAACCACATTGAACGTTTTATATCCTGAGAAATTTTGTATGAAATTTCTGCTTTATCAAAATAATCTTTTAAAAGAATTTCGTCATTTTTATCTGTAATTGTGCTGTCTTGTACTCCGAAAACAATATCTCCGTTCCCGTCAAAAGTAATTTTGTTACCTTCACGCATAGAGCTGTGACCGATAAAATACGAATGAATAATATGTTTCCAACCGTATTTTTGCGCAAGATAACTTTCACTTGTTACTCCGTTTAAAAGTGAAAGAATTATTGTATCTTCTTTTACAAAGTTTTCAATATTTTTTACAGCTTCAAAAAAACCGTCATATTTTGTTGCAATAATAATCAAGTCAGCCTTAAAATCTTTATTGTCAGGCAGAATATAATTAAGTTTCAGTTCTTTTCCGTTAAAAATTTTCGGATTTTTTCTATAATTTTCTAATCTTTTTTTATCAACAAGTATTTTAAGATTGTCATTATTGTATCTGCTTATTTTATCGGCATAAATTGCACCGATTGCACCTATTCCGCAGATTAAAACATTTTTTATTTTATTCATAAATTTATTTTATCATTAAAATTTAAAAAACTTAACATTAGCTAAAATTTTGTCAATTCATTTTAGGAAAAAAACTTTATATATAAGTAGTAGTAATATTCGTGTGTGAAAAATTATAGTGTGGTCATTTAGTGGGAATTAATTTTAATCCTTGGCGGCTTTTAACAGGTTCAGTGCCGCAAATACAATTAAATAACAGATATTCAGTACCTTTTGGAAATAATATCGGGCAAGACAGTTTCCAAAACAACTCTGTTGAGCGTTTTTTCGATGAAAAATATATACAAGCAATGATTGAACAAAATTCGGAATTAAAAAACATTTTGAGTAAAAATAAAATACCTGTCCGATTAAATATGAATGAGCTTATGGAATTAAAACACGGACATTGCAAAGACAGTACGGAAATTTGCGCAAAAATTTACAAAGTTCTTCCGCAGTCATTAAAAAGTCAGGTGAACATAAAAGACTTAAAAGATGGTGCGATGTTGCACGATTTTGGTAAAGTTCTTATACCGCCTGAAATTTTAAATAAGCATGGCAAATTGACCGAAGAAGAATTAAAAATAATGAAATTGCATTCCGAACTTGGTTATCAATTATTAAAAAATACCGGAATTAACAATGAAGTTTTATCGCTTGTACGTAATCATCACGACAACGTTAATAACAAAAACTTTGTACCGGATATAAATTTGCAGGTTTTAAATCTTGCAGACCGATACTCTGCACTGACAGAAAGCAGAGTTTATAAAAGAGCTCTAACCCCCCAACAGGCTTTGACAATAATTCATAAAGATGTTGAACAGGGGAATGTTCATCCGATTTTGTATAAAGCACTGATTGAAGCAGTTAATAACAATCCCCAAAGCAAAATGCCGTTAAAATCTGTTTCTGTAAGCCGAGTTTAAATCTGAGTGCTTGACGATAACCTAAAATATGCTATTATAAACACAAAGAAGGATTAAAGTTTATGGGTTTTTATTTTAAAAAGAGCATTAATTTAGGTTTGTTTAGAATTAATATATCCAAATCAGGAATAGGAATATCTTTTGGAGTGAAAGGCTGCAGAGTATCGGTGGATCCTAAAGGAAGAACGACTCTCAATGCCGGCAAAGGCGGAATTCATTATACAAAAACCCTCAAAAAAGCATCTAAAAGAAAATAATTGAAATTATTGTTGAGCAAAAATTGTACCATACTAACTGCAAATTTTTTATCAGCCGGTTTAATAGCAAAAAAAATTTTGTTATAATTTTATAGAAATATTATGCGAGTTCTATCTGTTACAAATCAAATATATAATACTAAATTTACCGGATCTGCACCAATTAACGTTGATTGGCGTGAGAGTTATGAGCCTAAAAAACAAAATGATAATCAACCTAAAAATAACATTCCCGAATGGTTGCGTAAAAGTATATTGTTTAGTTTAATCGGTCTTGCTGTCGCAAATGACCCCGCAACTGATAAATTTTTTAAATCAAACGAAATTAAACAACAAGAGCAATACAAAAATGAATATTTTGAAGATGTTTCAAAAATAAAATCCGACCTCATAAAGTATCACCTTAACAGACTCGGGGACGTCGATAATGTAATTATAAAATCAAAACAAGCAAATAATTATTCTCTTGAATTGAATTTGGACAACCAAAAAATTAATTTTGATGTGAATACAATCGACATAAATAATAATATATTACAAGGTTATTTTAAAGCCGATAGTAACCGACTTTTAAAATATAAAGCCGTTTTTAATCCGCAAAATCCCGATGAATTTATTTTGCATATAAGAAATAAAAATAATAAACAATTTATAATCGGCAGAAAACCAAACGGTGAATTATACAGACTCACAGGGAAGAAAAAAATTGTTTTGAATAAAGAAAATACTAAAAGATACCAAAACGAATTAAAAGAACTTGAGGATAGAGAATTTTTTTCAAATGAAAATGATTTATGGAGAAAACTAAATCTTATATTATTATTTCTTCTAACTCTGAATGAGTGGGGACATGATTTAGAAAAAAAAGAGAAAAATAAAAAATAATTTACCTTGAATTAAATCTTTGTTTGAGATACACTATACAAGCTTGACTAAATCAATATACAAGCAGAATAGTTAACAGGGAGAAATAAGATGTATAATGTCGCTATAATCGGAGCAGGACCTGCGGGAATTTTTGCCGCTTTGGAAATTATGAAATTAAAACCTGAATGGAAGGTTGTTTTAATCGAAAAAGGTCAAAGGATTGAAACAAGAAAATGTCCTCTAAGACAAGGTTCGCCAAAATGCGTGAACTGCAAAAAGTGCGGACTTCTTTGCGGATGGGGCGGAGCAGGTGCATTTTCCGACGGGAAATTGACTCTTACTCCCGATGTTGGCGGACATTTAGCCGAATACATGTCAAGAAAACAAGCACAGGATTTAATCGGTTATGCTGATGATTTATATTTAAAATACGGTGCAACAGATGAAGTTTTCGGAACAGACATAAAAGTTTTTGAAGAACTTGAGCATCAAGCCGTATTAGCCGAATTAAAACTTGTACATTCACCTGTCAGACATTTGGGAACCGAAAGAAGTTTGGATGTTTTGAAAAATATGCAAGATTATCTTGATGAAAGAATCACTATCTTAAACAATGTGGTTGCAAAATCATTGATAGTTGAATGTGAACAAGTGAAAGGTATTGAACTTGATAACGGCGAAACAATTTGTGCTCAGTATACAATCATCGCTCCGGGACGTGAAGGTGCCGATTGGTTAACCCAAGAATTCGCAAAACACAAAATCGGCATGGTTAATAATGCAGTCGATGTAGGTGTCAGAGTCGAACTTCCCGCTCCGGTATTTGAGCCGTTAACATCAAAATTATATGAATCAAAACTTATTTATCATTCGCCGACATTTGGAGATGAAGTTCGTACATTCTGTATGAACCCGAATGGTGAAGTTGTACAGGAAAACTATTCAGGCATCGCAACCGTAAACGGTCACAGCTATGCTAACTTCAAAACACCGAATACTAACTTTGCACTATTAGTCAGTGAAAAATTCACTGAACCGTTCAAAGAGCCGATTCAATACGGTCAGCACATTGCAAGATTAGCAAATATGCTTGCCGGAGGAATTTTGGTTCAGAGATTCGGTGATTTATTAGAAGGCAGACGCTCAACTCCTGAAAGAATTAAATCAAGCGTAATTACTCCGACCTTAACCTGTGCAACTCCGGGAGATTTAAGCCTTGTAATTCCTTATCGCCAAATGACAAGTATTATTGAAATGCTCAAAGCTCTTGATAAACTTTGTCCGGGGACAGCATCACGCTATACTCTGTTATACGGTATTGAAGTTAAATTCTATTCCGCAAGAGTAAAATTGACTAACGAACTTGAAACAGAGGGAGTAAAAAATCTCTTTACTATCGGTGACGGTGCAGGGGTAACAAGAGGTTTGCTTCAAGCTTCTGCTTCCGGAGTCTATGTGGCAAGAACAATTTGTGAAAGAGGTTAATAACTTTGACATAATTAGAATTTTTTTAGATAATTAGTATAGAGCATCTTGCGATGACAAATTGAGAATCGAAAAAATAATTTTTGCAAACCTGACATATTTACCAAATAAAAGAGCATAAAAAGTTTATTCATATAAGGAGAAGGAATTATGAAAGAAGAATATTCAAATCAACACAGACGCTGGTATGATAAAGATCCTGTTTTATCGGAAGCGGTCAGGACTTTGGAAGAAACAGATGATCAGACACAGATTAGAGTAGCACTAAATCTTATTAAAATTATTATAGAACACAATATTGAAGATGAAAAATTTGAGGCAGTTGATGATATTATTAATGCCGTCGGTTCGGGGCTGGATGATAATCGCAGAGGCAGATGGTATGATATAGATACAACATTGAGAACGGCGATGAACATGCTGCAAAATTGTCCTGAAGATACTCAAAAAGTTATTGCAAAAGAAATGGCAAAGATGGTTGTGGATCAAATCAAAAAAGAAGATGAAGATTAATATAAATAAGCCAAAAATTAATTGTAATTTAAATTTTATCTGAAAATCCACTTGCTAAAAAATAAACTATCGCTTATAATAAACACTGTTAACCGATTTTGAAAGGAAAAGAAATGACAACACAAATTACTATTCGTTCAGACAGAGACACTGATTACAAATTTATGTACAAAGGTGAAGAAGTAGTATTGGGAGCAGGCAAAATTATTAGTATCGCTGACGGTTTGGAGCATGTTGTTCTTCCTACTACCGCAATGAAAATTATGAATAATTTGATTGTTGTAAAAGATGATGTTAAAAAGTAATTAAATAAACATAATAAAAGCAATTTTTAAGGACAAGAGAAAAATTCCCTTGTCCTTTATTTTTTAAATAAATAATCGTATTATAATACTATTCGGTAATATATTTAATAAGTGTTCTTACACCACAGGCTGTTGAACCTTTACAATAAAATTCATTTTGCGGTTTTTCTAAAAATGCGGTTCCTGCGATATCCAAATGAACCCATTTTACACTATCAGTAACGAATTCTTTTAAAAACATGCCAGCAGCAGAAGCCCCGCCGTAACGGGTACCGGTATTTTTCATATCGGCTATATCGCTATCCATTTGATCACGATATTCCTGCCACATAGGAAGCTGCCAGAATTTTTCACCGGAAACTTTGCCGATTTCAATAATTCTATTGATAAATTCTTCATCATTGCCCATAATGCCTGATGCGGCTGTACCTAATGCTACCATACAAGCACCTGTAAGTGTTGCAATATCGACAACTTCATCTATATCAAGTTTGCACGCATAACAAAGAGCATCCGCTAAAGTCAAACGTCCTTCGGCATCCGTATTATCGACTTCAATAGTTTTGCCGTTCATGGCTGTCAAAATATCCCCCGGTTTATAAGCACCCATCCCCGGCATATTTTCACATGCCGCAATAATCCCATGAACTTCCACATCGGGTTTTAATTTTGCCATAGCCTTCATTATTCCTATAACAACAGCAGAACCGCTCATATCATCGCGCATTGTAAGCATTGAATTTGCAGGTTTCAAATCTAAACCGCCGCTATCAAAACAAAGCCCTTTTCCGATGATTGCAATTCTTTTTTTAGGATTTTGCGGAACATATTTCATGTGGATAAATTTAGGCGGTTCAACACTTCCTTTTGCGACTGCAAGATATGCACCCATTCCCATTTGCTCAATTTGATTATGGTCATAAACTGTTGTTTCAATACCGTCAAGACTTTGTGCAATTTGAGCAAGTTTATTTGGTGTAGCATAAGCAGCAGGCTCATTTGCCAAATTTCTTGACAATTCCATAGACTCAGCAACAACAATTGCTTTTTGAACTAAATGTTCATCAACATTTGACAAATATAATTCCTCAATATGAAAATCTTTCTTTGTTTTGTATTTATCAAAACGATAATCAGAAATTTTTGCCCCCAAAACTGCAGGTCCGCCATAATTAAAAGATGTTGAATAATTAACAGCAACCTTTTTAGCTTTCAAATCAGCACATTTTTTAATCGCTTTTGCCGTATTTTCTCTGATTATATTGTTGGTTAATTCTTCTTCTTTGCCTAAACCGATTACCATAATATTTTTGGCAGGTTTCTGTCCGTGAGTGTGGATTACAAATGTTTCGCCTTTTTTGCCTTTAAATTCTTCAGGTAAAAATTGGTTCACCAAATCGTAATCCGTTTCTTTTTCTTCAAACTTGCTAATAATCAATACATCACATTGTGTGGTTTTTACATCTGATACAATTTTTATTTCCATATTGTTCTCCTTTTTCTTGTAAAATTATATCATTTTTTTATACACAAGGTTAAATATTAACATTTATTTGACAAAAGAGCTTTTAAAATTTAGCATATTAAAAAGGGGGATTAAATGAAAAAGTTTTTTATAAGTATATTTTTGATATTTATATTCCATACATCATCTTTTGGAGCTGATAATGTGAGTTTTATTTATATAAACGGCTCTAACAACAATGATGAAAAGATGGCAAATTGGTATGAAAAAGGAGTCAAAAAATTACATCCTGTCTTACGTAAAAAATTTCTCAAAAACAGAGCTATAAAGAAATATTATTCTCAATTCGGAGGATTAAATATTAATGAAAAACCCGTGATATTTTTCTGGGGTTATGACAGTAAAAATGATCTGGACTTTGTAAAATCCCAGTTAGAAATTTCCAAAATGGTCAGTTCATCAGGCGCTTACATTGTAAGAAATATGATAACGCAATTTTTGCATGATGCAATTTGGGTACAAAAACCGCATAATATGAAACCTATTCTGGATGATTTAAATACTCAGATTTTAAAAGAAGCACAAGAAGGGAATAAAGTTGTTCTATACGGATACAGCGCAGGAACTTTTGTAACTTATCAATATATGCTTAACAGATTAAGATATGTAAATCTTGAAAAATTGTTTACGGCATTAAATTTGGATGAAAATTTTATAAATTTTGCAAAGGAAAATCCGCGAAAAAATACTTGTATGACAGCATTATCAGAAGATGGCGCAGGTTTGGGAACATTTTCATCAAATGGGCATTTGATAGTAAATCCAAACAAAGAAATGCTTAAAGAAGGTTATCTTAAACTCGATGAGGTAACAGAAAAAATTTGCGCTCCTGAAAATAATGTTGTGGGAATTGTAAATTTTGCAAGTCCTCTGGTACTGTTCTATTCGGATATGTCTGACCCGAATTATGAAATGAGTTATTACAGTGTTTTAATGATTAAACATATTCTGGAAAAAGGAATATTTATGCTGACCATAAATTTCAGAGAAGACCCGTTAGGGTTTCCCACAAACAGAAATGTAACAATAAGCGAGATAGAAAAACTGCTTGAAATAGATATAGAAAATCCGTCCGGAGTAATTTATGATAATTCCGGAGTATGGAGTAAAAGAATGTTTCCGTTTGCGCATACTGCATATTGGAGTGCAAGAAGAACTTTTTCTTCCGCAATTGTAAAAAGCTTTGTGAATGCGTATAAATTTCAATACAACGAAAAATATCAACAAAAAGTATTAAAAAATAATCGTAAAAAATCGGAACTGTAAATATAAAAATGCAGAGATTTGATTATATGGTTTAAAACTGTGCTATAATCAATCTATGTTTAATTGGCGCAAAACTTTAGGTTATTTCATTCTGATAATGATTGCATTTAGCATGTTGTACCCGTTTTTTGCAATGCTAAACTTATCTTTTGTCCCAAACGGCGAAATTTTTAATCAAGGGGGAAAATTATTTTATTCACCTTTAACAACAGAAAATTACAAAAGCGTTTTTGAAAAAATTCCCTTGTGGCAATATTTTGCAAACAGCCTTTTTGTTGCGGTTATAACAACAGCCGGACAGGTTATAATCAGTGCATTTGCAGGGTATGCTTTTGCAAGGTTAAATTTTAAATTCCGTGACGGATTGTTTTTAATTGTACTGATAACTATGCTTGCCCCTCCTCAGGTTAATATCATTCCTCTATTCTTTCTTATGCGCCAATTGGGATGGATAAATACATATCAAGCGTTAATTATTCCGGGGCTTTTTGGCGGATTTGGAATTTTTATGATGAGGCAATATTTTCTCGGGTTACCAAAAGATTTGGAAGAATCGGCACGCATTGACGGATGTAATATTTTTCAAATGTTTTGCAAAGTAATTTTGCCGCTTGCGATTCCTGTTATTTCAACTTTGGCAATTTTTACATTCGTATCGAGCTGGAACAGTTTTATGTGGCCATTAATTGTAACCAATACCGAAAGCATGCGCACCCTGCCTGTCGGGTTGGCAATTTTTAAAGGAAGTTTCAGAGAGATTACACTTTGGGGAGATTTACTTGCGTGCTCGGTTATTTGTACTTTACCTGTTATAGGAGTATTTTTACTTGGTAAAAAATATTTTATAAATGATATAATGCAGGGTGGAGTTAAAGAATAATTACCCGATTTGAAAAAAATATAAAGCATAATAATAATTCATATTTATCGATAGTGTAAAATATATTGTAAAATATTTATTAATTTCAATATAGTATGATAGAATATATTTGTGAAAATTTTTAAAGAATTTTTAAAACTTACAATTTCATTATCGGTAATTTTTGTTTTAGGTGCTTATGCATTTTTCTTATGGACGTTGCCGGCAGTTTTAACATCTTATGATAATATAGCAAAATATGAGAATTTTTTATCAGAAAAAATCAATGTTCCTGTTTCGATAAAAAATCTTCAGGTAAAAACTCATCCGAATTTGTCTTTTGATATATCTGCTAAGGGAATATATATCATTCCAAAAGGTAAAGAAAATTTGTTTCATACGGATAATTTGAAATACCACGGCAATCTTTTAAATTTAAAACACGGGCAACTCAGTAGTGATTATATTTTTGCTGATATAGACGCATTAAAAAAATATATAAAGATAAAACAGGATAAAAATAAAAAACCTTTTAAATTTTCATTCTATCCTCAGACAAATATAAAAGGTGCTCAGGTAAAGTTTAATGACAAAACATATATTAATGTTGATTATATAAAATCAAAAAAAGATAAAGGGCAAATAGTAACAAATATTTTTGCAAAAATATACAGTTCTTATACTAAAGAGCCTGTCATTATCGGAGAAAAAGGTTCTTTAGTATTTGAAAATAATTTTGGATTTAAAGATTTTTCAGTTAAGTATAAAAACTCCGAATTTCTTTTTTCAGGTGATACAAATGGAATGAAAATTTATGGTAAAGATTTACCTGTTGCGGAATTAGAGCATAGTTTTTTATATTTTTATAAATTAAGACATCCCAATAAGCGTAATTTTTTGGAAAATTTTGATAATTTTAAAGGAACAATTGACGTTGATTTGTTATTTGATAAAAAAGGTTTAACAGGCAATTGTATTACTCACAATTTAGGTGCCGATTTTTCAAAATTTAAAGTAGCAGTATTTCTTCCCGAAACAAAATTTGATTTTGCCGGCAGAGAAGTTAGTGCCGCAACAAAAGGGTCATTTGGAGGCGAGCCTGTAACTACGGATTTTCATTTGACAGGAATGTTGACAGACGATTTGCATGTTAAGGGAAATGTCAGTGCCCCGTTTACAAACACAATAACAAAAAGATATTTTCCGCAGGTGCAAATATCCGGAGTTACGGATGCCAAAGTAAAATATCACACTCATAACGAAGAAGTTAACGTATATTATACCTTAACCGTTCCTGATGGTAATAATATAATGAGTGAGTGGGGTAACCTTAATAATGTTGACAAAACCAGAATAATATCAATGCATACATACAAAAACGGTGATCCGATGAAAATTGAATCGTGGGATTATTCGGTTATCGAAGGAAATAAACCAGTAAAAATAATATATGGGGACGGGAATTTTGCAAAAATTAATGGGCGATATAATCTTGCGGATTTCAGTGTTAAAACTGACGGAAAAATTTCGGTCAATTATATAAAATCTTTTTTGAGAAATTATGTTAATAAAGGTTCCTTTGATGCGAATTTAAAACTTTACTTTTTGGATGATATGCTTTTGGGGAGTGTAAATTTCTATGATATTTCTCATAAAAATTTTCTGTTTTTGAAAAATGCTAATATTAAAATTGATAAGAATACGATTTCTGTGCTGACTGACGGCAGTTTTTATTCTTCTCCGATAAAAATATCTGCCAAAGTTGCTAATAATATGAGTGATGATATTTTAATTCATAGTATAGATGTTCATTTGAATGAATTTTTTGTCAAAAAAGGAAAGTTCGCCGAAATTCCAAAATCTTTCCAAAACGGCAAACCTGCTAAACCAAAATCTGAGCCTAAAAAGAAAATCAAATATACTGTTGAACAGGGCAGAGTTATTGTTGACAGAATTTATGCCGAGCAATTTGATGTAAGAAATGTAAATATACAAGGCTCACTTAAAAATGAAATCGCAACCTTTGTTATCCCTAAAGCGGATTATGCTAAAGGTTTATTGAGCGCAAAAGGTATTTATAACTTATCAGATCATTCTTCAAATATGCAATTTTTCGCATCAGATATAGATTCCAATGTAGTTTTGACGGAATTTTTCCATTTGCCCGACCAGATTGAAGGTACAGCATACGCAACTTTGCACGCCATAACAAAAAATAAATTGAATGATGTAAAAGCAACCGCCACATTTGCAATAAGTGACGGTTATATACCAAGACTTGCCGACAAAGAATTTTTCATAACCGAAAAGAAAAAAGACGGAACAATAAAACGAAAAATAAAATATACTCTTTCAAAGATTACAAATCTTGATTTTTCAGTTAAAGAAGATTTTACCGCAAATATATACGGAACATTTGTTCTTGATAATGATTTGGTTCGTGATGCAAAAGTATTTACAAAAAATGATTATATCGGAATGTTTATCGAAGGGAATTACAATATCGCTACAGAATCCGGTATTTTGAAAGTTTGGGGCAGACGCAATAAAACAGAAGCAAAAGGCATTAAGATATTTAAAATACCCGTTAATTTAATATACAAAATTGTATTTAAATCCGAACGCTCCGTTTCACAATATGAAGACAAAATAAAACTTATTCCTGAAATCAAAGCCGCTGTTACAGATGAAGTAGATTTGTTCAGAGTTTTTGTAAGCGGATATTTCAATAAAAAATCAGGTTTGAAATATGAATTGAAAAATTTGAAATAAAAATGTGTTTGGATTTATTTTCCCCCTAAGTCACAGGTAGGGGAGTTTCAATAAATATAACAAGAATTTAATGCTTATTTCATATCCGGTAAAATTATTTTTGCTTCCACATTTTTTAACATATCAATGCTTTTATTGAATCCGTTGTATAATTGTGCCGAAGTTTGGGCATTATAAAATTTGCCGCTTGTAACAAGAGCTGTACATTGAAGTTGTTCCAAATCTTCACGATCTTTAATATTGAATGCAATAACATCAATTTGAATATCACGTCTGATTTTTATAAGTTCCATAACAAATTTGCATGGACTTTCATCGCAATTTTCGCCCCCGTCAGTAAGAAGAATAATGTGCTTTTTGCCCTCAAAACCCGCAAAATCATACCTGATTGCCTGTTTCAATGAAAATGTAATCGGTGTCATTCCTCTGGGTTTATGTTTTGATAGTGAATGCTCAATATTTTCCGCATTATTTGACGTAATAGGAACAGTCAGAGTCGTGGCTCTGCAAGCTTCAATCGGAGTAAATCCCATTCTGTGCCCGTAAATTCTCAACCCGATTTGTGCTTGCGGATTTATTTTTGGCAAGATTTCTTTCATTGTTTTTATCATAAGATTGTATTTACTGTCGCGTTCAAGAGTTTCATTCATACTGTTTGAAAGGTCAATAATAAATAAAATCCTTTCGCCCGCATCAGGATTATAAGAATAATTTTGCGGCATATAAACTCCGTATTTTGCCCCAAAACAGGGACAAATACTTATAAAAATAACCAAAATAAATCCGAACAGTATTTTCATAAAAATATTATTCGGATTATTTATTTATATTTCATTACCTTAAATAATTAGTATGAATTACGGTTTTACTTTTTTGGCAACTTTTGTCAATTCTTTTGCAAAGTCTTTTATTAAGCCGTGTTTTTCAAAAAATCTTCTATATGCAACAGAATCAGCTTTAAATTGTTTTGTTGCAATAATTCTGGCATAGTCATCCTCTAAACGTGTTGCAGGCCAACCCGCTCTATAAACTTTCATTTCTGAATATTCTTTTTGGTTTGCATCGTAGGCTTTTTTGCTTATGTTCAAATCTTTGATTTTTTCATCAAGTGCATTGCTGACTTCATCAAACCCGCTGCTTATTCCGGGAAATAATTCCGGTCTTGTTTTTTTTGCAATTGCTCTAAATTCTGCTTTTGCTTTTGCATCTTTGGCGAGTGCTGTTTTGTTAAATACATCCCCATAAGCAACTGAATCTATTGCTGACTGAACTTTTGATTCTTTCTGATAAGAATCATACCTGTCAAAACTTGCCATAACTTTTTCATATTCCCGTATCGGCTTATTTTCCATAAGTTCAGCAAGCACCTTTTTACCTGACCGAGTAGCATTTGAATCCCCGCTGCAACTTGTTAATGCGAGCGTAGGTGCGATTACTAATGATGCTATGATAGGTTTAATATAACTCATAAAATTCTCCGTTTTTTTTATATAACTATAAAATTCAAAAAAAAAATTTTTTGCTATAAATTCTAAAATTTAACCCTTACCGTATTCTTCAAGTTTAAACATTCTGAATTGAAGTGCGTGAGTAAGATGTATCGAGGTAATATTTTCACTGCCGTCAAGGTCTGCAATGGTTCTTGCGAGTTTCAAAATTCTGTCATATCTTCTTCCGGACAATTGATATTTTATAATTGCAGCTTTTAATATTTCTTTTGATTGTTCGTCAAGCACACAATATTTTTTTATAAGACGGGAAGTCAATTCCGAATTTGTAAAAATATTTTCATTTTTATATCGTTCCAACTGAATTTGACGTGCCTTAATTACCCTTTGCCTGATTATTGCAGAATCTTCTTTGGGCGGTTCGGCGTTTAAAAGTTCGGTCGGAGTTAATCTTGGGACATCAATTTGCAAATCTATTCTGTCCAATAAAGGACCGGAAAGTTTTGATAAATAACGGCTTATTTGAAAATCAGAACAAGTACATTGCTTTTCTTTATCTCCTAAATATCCGCACGGACAAGGATTCATAGCACCTAAAAGAATAAATTTGGCAGGATATTTAACCGAATGCAATGCACGGGAAATAACAATTTCCCCATCTTCAAGCGGCTGCCTTAAAACTTCCAAAACCTGTCTTGGGAATTCTACCATTTCATCCAAAAATAACACTCCACGATGAGCAAGAGTAATTTCTCCGGGTTTAGGATTGCTTCCGCCCCCGATTATACCGTTTGCCGATGCAGTATGGTGTACCCCCCGAAACGGTCTTTTTACAACTAACGGTTCATCAGCGGATAAAAGTCCGGAAACACTGTAAATTTTTGTAAGTTCAAGAGCTTCTTCAAGTTCCAACGGCGGCAGAATTGATGGAAAACATTTTGCCATCATGGTTTTACCCGACCCGGGAGAACCTGTCATCAAAACATTATGTCCGCCTGCTGCAGCAATCTCAAGTGCTTTTTTTGCTTTTTGCTGACCTTTTACGTCCTTGAAATCAAACGGATATTCTTCATTTGATTTTTGAATAAGGTAATCTTTTGTGTTCACTACGGTTTTTGTGAGAGGAATTTCAGTAAAATGAGCTATCACATCCCCTAAACAATCTGCACCGTACACATTTATACCGTCAATAAGGGCGGCTTCTTTGGCATTATCTTTAGGAACAATAATGTTAGTTACTCCTTGCTCTTTTAGTCCCAACACAAGCGGCAAAACACCGGTTACGGGACGAATTAGGCCATCAAGTGCCAGTTCGCCGACAAAAGCATAATTTTCAACTTTTTCTGAGGTCAAAACTTCTTCTTCAATCAATATCCCGACTGCTATCGGCAAATCAAAACCTGTACCGTTTTTTTTGACATCTGCAGGAGCAAGATTTACGACAACCTTTCTTGCGGGAAATGTATAGCCTGAATTTTTTATTGCGGATTTTACCCTGTCACGTGCCTCATTTACCGCAGCATCAGGCAGTCCTACAACACTCATTGCGGGCAGTGAATTAATAACATCCGTTTCTACCCAAATTTTATACGCATTCAGCCCTATTACCGTTCCTGATTGTACCCTGTTTACCATAAATTAAGTATAGCATAAACAACATTTGGGACTATGTAGTTTTTTCTGATTGAGTTTTGTTACAAAATATTAAGTTAGTTATACATAATTAGGCAACTTTACTCATAAAAAATTTTTTATACAGATGTAGGTAAATGTTATTATGGTTAGTTATTTATAAAAAAAAGGAAAAGGTTAGTTATGGCTAATGTTAGTGGTATTCAGGGAAATTATGACGGTAAGAAGTATATACACACTGAAAATGGTGATATTTACAAAAAGCCGGGAATGGCAGCAACAACAGGTGCGGTATTAGCGGCAAATATGGCAGGCGGTCTTGCAATGAGACCTATTCGAAATGCTTTCAGAAAACCTGTTTTAGGGGCTTTAAAAGAAATGGAAAGATTAAATTATACTCAGCAATACAGTCCGATTTTTGACAAATTTGTAAGCAATGAATTAAGCAAAACAGGAAAGGAATTTATTGAAGCATCCAAAAAAGCATTTGGGATGTCAGGTCTCGCTCAAAAATATGGTACTGAATTTGTAAATGTAAAAAATATCTCAGATGTAAAAGATATAGATAAGGCAATCCCAAAATGGATTAAGAAATTTCCAAAATTGGAAAAAATAGTTATTAAAAAATTAGAATCCGCAAAAACAGCTATTGCAGAAGGTAAAAATGCTTGTTTTGTGCCTAATACAAATAAAATATATGTTAATACCGATAAAATGTCTTACGCATCATTCCACGAAATGGGACATGCATTGAATAAACACGCAAGTAAAATCGGTAAAATTCTTCAAAAATCTCGTCAACCCGGTATGCTATTGGCAGTGGCAGCAATGTTTACAGCAATATTCAAACGTAAAAAAGCTGAAGGAGAACAACCGACAGGTATTGTTGATAAGGTTACGACATTTATAAAAGATAATTGCGGTAAACTTGCATTTTTAGGTACTTTACCAACAATCTTGGAAGAAGGTCTTGCAAGCGTTAAAGGTGCAAAATTGGCAAAAGAAGTTTTATCACCCAAAAATTATAAATTGTTAAACAAATTTAATGGTGCTGCTTGGCTGTCATATCTTGGAATGGGTGTTGGAATAACTGCCGCAACCGTATTAGCATCAAAAGTTCGTGATGCTATTGCAAAACCGGAAAAAGTTGCGCAGGAAGTAAAACCTGAACAAGATGAACCAAAAGAAGAAAAAACATACAAAGTACCGGTTGAAAACCTTTTAAAGACAATTGAAGTATAGAATAATACAATAATATAAAGATAAAACGAGAATTTTAAATTCCTAAGGAATTTCAGGATTATAAAATTCTCGTTTTTCATTATTTGTCTTTTGTATATGCTTATGATAAACTTTGTTTGTAAGTTGGGGTTTCTGCTCTGACAAATTCTAAGAGAGGCACTTATGACTGAAGTTTCTAAATTGCAAAATAATGCACAATTTATATATAAACAAAATAAAAATACCCCGAGAATGGCACTGTGTTTAAATTTTTCAATAAATTTACCCGAAGAAATCCCCGGAATTTATACCCTTATGGCACGTCTATTGCTTCAAGGAACAAAAAAATATAATTCGGAAGAATTGGCTAATGAATTTGAAAAATATGCAATAGATTTTTCAAGCGAGTTATTCCCGAATTATCTAAGAGTAAAATTTGTTTGTCTAAATGAAGATTTTTCAAAAGCCATAGAGTTGATGGACGATATTTTGAAAAATTCAACTTTTGAAGAATTTGAAAAAGAAAAAATAAAACTAATCGGAGAAATTACTGCAGAATTGGATTCTCCAAGAACAGTTGCGATGGATGCATATTATAACAAAATGTTTGAAAATCATTATTACAGCAATTCTCTCGTTCGCATTCTTGATAATATTGATAAAATTTCAAAAGATGATGTAATTAACGCATTCAAATACATCTTAAATAACAGCAAAAAAAGTCTTGCCGTGGTCGGAACACTTGATAAAGACAAAATTTTTGAACAAATAAATGAAACTTTAGGCAAATTACCGATTTCAACCGCTAGCAATTTCATGATTTCAAAGCCAAAACTTGAGAAAGTGAAAACTGCCGAAAATACAAAACCCGATTTAAATCAGGCACATATTATAAAAGGTTGGCTGCTGCCGACTTATGGTGAAGTTGACTATCCTGCAATTGTACTTTTGAATATCATTTTGGGTTCTTGCGGATTGAGTTCGAGATTATTTTTAGAATTGAGAGATAAAAAAGGACTCGCTTATGTTGTGCGCAGTTCTTACGAAACCTTTAAATATGCGGGCAATTTTATGATATATATTGCAACCGCTCCGACAAATATTGAAACTTGTCTTAAAGGGTTTGATGAAGAAATACAAAAAATCAGAACCTATCCCGTTACGGATGAAGAACTCGAAAATGCTAAAACAAATATTGTCGGTAAATATGAATTTCTTGAAGAAACAAATATTCAACAGGCATGTTCTTATGCAAAATTTGATGTTTTGGGTTTAGGTTACAATTATACGGAAAATATTAAACAACAAGTTCAATCGGTTACGGCGGACGAAATCTTAAAATGTGCTCAGAAATATTTTACGGATGATAAGTACGTTTTATCAATAATTAAACCGGAATAATAAGTTTTGTAAACTTTCTTTTAAAATTAATCAATTCTCATTGTTGAGCATTTTTCATGTCAGTGCATAAGTGAAGAAAGCAGGTTGAGAATGTATACAAACAGTGTGTTAATCGAAAATGAAGAAGTTGATGCTAAAATTGTCGATAAATACAATTCCGAACTTCAGCAAAAACGTATAGAAGCTTCTATGGAAGAAATTGTTGAAAATCTGGAAAAATTATATTTTTTATAAAATATATAAAATTGATTATTATCAGTAATAATTATGATGAGAAAATGCCGCTATAGTGCAATTAGCTGATTTCTCTGTTTTTAAATAATTTAGTTTGCAAATAAATATCCGACATTAAAACTATTTACTTGAATTTTCATACGCAATATAATTATTTAGATGTCTATATTAGAAGTAAAAAATTTGAATTTAGGGTTTAATGTTGAAGATAATTTTTATCAGGCACTTTTTGATGTCAATTTTTCGCTTGAAAAAGGTCAGACACTTGCTCTTGTCGGAGAATCAGGCTGCGGAAAAACCATGAGTGCAATGAGTATTTTAAATTTGATACCAAAAACAGCCAAAATCACAAGCGGAGAAATCATATACAACGAAGAAAATCTTTTAAACAAAACCCAAAAAGAAATGAGCAAAATCCGAGGGGGGAAAATTGCACTTATCCCTCAAGATCCTATGACTTCGCTTAATCCGCTTTATACAGTCGGGGATCAACTTTTAGAAGTGATAAAAATTCATAAAGGGTTAAAAGGTAAAGCAGCTCAAAAACAAGCCATAGAAGCTTTCGAAGCCGTCCAAATTCCGGATGCGAAGAATCGTTTAAATAATTATCCTCATGAATTTTCCGGCGGAATGAAGCAAAGAGCGGTTATCGCAATGGCGCTTGCCATAAATGCGGAAATTCTTATTGCCGATGAACCGACAACCGCACTTGATGTTACCATTCAAGCTCAGATTATGAAACTTTTAAACGAAATTAAACAAAATCATCAAACCGCTATTTTATTAATTACCCACGATTTGGCGCTTGTCAGTGAAAATGCGCAGCAAATTGCGGTTATGTATGCAGGCAGAATCGTTGAACAGGCACAAACCAAAGAATTCTTTGCCAATCCTAATCATCCGTATTCAAAGGCATTATTAAAATCAATTCCATCAAAAAAACAAACAAAACTTGAAACTATACAAGGGCAGCCACCAACGCTATCTCAAAAAATTGACGGATGTCGTTTTAATCCAAGATGCAGTTTTTGCGGGGATATTTGCAAAGAGAGAATTCCCGATTTAAAAGAAATTACTTCAAATCATTACAGTGCGTGCTTTTTGAATAATTAATAGTATTAAACACCCATTTTTTTGGCAATATTACTTGATAAATTAACATATCACGATAAATAAAATAATATTGGTTATGTAATATGAATATTTGTTACAAAAAAATATCATGTTGAAATTGGCAAATTCTAAAAGTTTTTATATACATGAATATTTATAACCCAAGGAGAGATAGTGATGGCTGAAGAAATTACATCAATCGAGGAACTCAGACGCGCGCAGGCAGCAGCACAAGAACAAGGTACAAGTATTACAAATTATTCCCAGTGGGAATCAATTTTGGAAGATTTTGATATCGCAGGTATACAATCAACAGGAACTTATGCAGGAGATGTCAAATTACATAACCAAATTATGGCGCAAGTACAGGATATGATAGCCGAAGTAACCGAAGAACAAAAAACTCAACAAACTCAACCCCAAAACAATGACCTGACAAAAACCGACCAAAAAACAACTCAGGATAAAGAACAAGTTGTCAAAGCAAATGTCGTAAATGCAACAAGCTCAACTATTATGGCAGATTATATGAAATATTATCACTTGCTCAGTTAAATAGTATTTTTCAATCTGTGTAAAATTTTTATACGATCAATTGGCCAAAACAAAAAGACTGCTCGCCCTATAAAGCGGTCTTTTTTTAATACTCCCCAATATCTGCTGTCTTGAGAATTGCCTCTGTTATCCCCCATCATAAAAAATTCGTCACTTCCCAGTTTAAACGGTCCGCATTTCATTATCCTGTCATCAAAAAATAATTCTTTTTGAATTTTGACCGGAGCACACAGAGGATATTCATAGGCGCTTTTTATGTAATCTTCTTTGTATTTTTTGTCGTTAATATAAACATAGGCAGCACCGTCATTTTCAAATTTAATTTCAATCTTATCCCCCGGAAGTCCAACAACACGCTTGATGTAAGCTACATCCTTACATAAAATTCCCGTCAATCTTGAAATCAAAGGAACAGGTTTTTTTGATAATTTTGTCGAAGGCGGATAAAATACCATTATATCGCCACGTTTCGGAGTCGTAAAAAATCTTGAAAAACGTTCAACAACAATTCTGTCTCCTTCTAATAATGTCGGATGCATTGAACCTGAAGGAATCCAACGTATTTCACCGATAAAAAATCTTATCAATATTACCATTACCACAACAAAAATTATTGTAGAAACAGTTTCACCCCACCATGTCTTGTTAAAATTATCATATTTTTCTTTGAGATTTTTAAAATCAATCATTCCCTAACAACTCCGAAAAATTTTCCAAACTCTCCTTATAAACGTTATTTGGTAACATTTTTAATGAATTTTTGGCTTCATTTATATAATTATTCAACAAACACCTTGTTTTTTCAACTCCGTCCAAACATTTTTCTACACTACCCGCATAAATAACCGGCGCATTATAAATTCCGTCATCCGTATCATTTTCTGACGGCTTAGATGAATCCGTTTTGATAACATTAAGTAAATCATCTCTGATTTGAAATGCGATACCAACATTCAAACCAAAATCAAATGCTGATTGATAGTTCCGCATTCCTCCGATTATAAAAGGAGTCAACATCGCAGTTTGAAATAAATACGCGGTTTTATTTTTGGATTTTTCGATATATTCTTCAATTGTGCCTATTTTAAATCTGTCAAAATTTTGGTTAATTTCACCAATGCACATTTTATTTAAAGTATTTGAAAAGTTTTGCAATAACTCAATTGAACCCAATTTCGTAACTGTATTCATCGCAACAGAAAGCAAATAATCTCCGCAAATTACTCCTAATTTATTCCCAAATTCACTTGCCGTTGTTTTTAATCCCCGCCTTATATCACTTTTATCAATAATATCATCATGAATAAGTGAAGCGCTGTGAATAAATTCAACCGCTCCAAGTGCCTTTAATTGATGTTCGCTTATTTCACCGTAAAAAGATTTATAAAACAATATTGAAAGCAACGGACGAACTCTTTTTGAAGGAGCTTTAAGAAAATTTGTAATATGTAATTTCAGTTCATCACGTACATCTATACATTGAATCATATATTCTTCAATAAATTTTAATTCATTTAATGCCGTATTTTTTATTTTGTTGTATTCAATTTCAAATGTCATTATTGTTTTTGTTCTTCTTTAGTCGGTTTATTTTCTTTTTCCTGCTGCAATTTAAAATAATTTACCTTATCCCAGCTTAAATCAATATATTTAACTTTTCCATCCACATTATTAAGAGTCGGGAGTATAGTATAAATTCTTTTAATTCTTTCAAACACCGAACTGTCCAGTACGCCAAGCCTTATATTTGTAGAAACAATTTTTACATATACATCATTAGAATTACGCATATCAACATATTGAACTTTTTCATTTGAATATGTTTCTATTTCTTTTGCGATTTTGTCAATATAATTTACACGTTCAACTGTCCAATCTTTGCGAAATTCAGGATTTTTAACCAATATTCTCAATGTCGAATCAGACTCTGCAAGATGCATAAAATTCTTATTTGTAACCATTACTTTATCTGTTGTTACAAATGCAACAGGCAATTTGTTTATATCTGTTTTTATGACTGCCATAGGAATTCTTTCACGTACAATAATTTGTAATCTTGCGGGAAACCCATATCTGCGCACATAAACGGTTTTGATAGCAGGAATTTTGTATAACTCGTGCTTTATTGGTGCCACAGACATTAAAAATATCGGAATATGGAATACTCTGAGTTCCTTCATAGAGTTATATATAAAATTTGACGGAATAAGTTTATTATTTACTATTTCAACAGTTTCACCGTCAGGTTTTGAAAAAGTATCTTCTTTCAAATACCATCCGGAAAGTGTTAAAAAGAAATATATTGCTGATAATAAACCGCAAAAAAGTAAAAACCTTAAAAAAGTTTTCAATCTTGAAAGTCTTTTTTTCGTTTTTCGCAATTGCCTTTCTTTTTGTTTGATATGCACTGCATGTTTACCTATTTCAGCAGCTTGTTTAATTTGCTGTGAATAGGTACTGTTATTATTAATATCTTTATTATCATTTCCTTCCGGCATTATTTGTTTAACCCTGCTCCGTTTAATATTATTTGAACCAAATTATCATAACTTATACCCATAACCTTACATTGCGCCGGTAAATCGCTTGTATCGGTCATCCCCGGTGATGTATTGATTTCAATTACATAAGGAATACCATCATTCCCTATCATAAAATCAACTCTGGATACCCCTGCGCAACCTGATATTTCATGGGCTTTGACTGCAATTTCTTTTACTTTTTTTGTCAAATCATCACTTAGTCTTGCAGGCAAAATAAACTCCGACATCCCTGCTGTATATTTAGCTTCAAAATCATACCATTCATTTTTTGGTCTGATTTCAAGAATTTCTGTTGCAAAATTTTTGCCGTCTTGCTCTAAAACTCCGACTGTTACGAAAAATCCTTCAATAAATTCTTCTATTAAAACGTCGTCATTATATTTTATTGCTTCTTCGTAAGCAGCTTTCAATTCATCCCTTGTATTAACTTTTGTCATACCAAAACTGGAACCTTCCGAAACGGGTTTTGTAATAACCGGAAATTTTAAATCTGCTGTTTTCTGGTCTAAATCTTCCCCTTTACGAATAAATGCGGATTTTGCAAGAGGTATATCCTTGCAGGTTGAAAGAACTTTTTTTGTATATTCTTTATTCATACAAATTGCCGAACTCATAACCCCGCAGCCGGTATAAGGTATGCCTAAAATTTCTAATATTCCTTGAATACAACCGTCCTCCCCGTATTTGCCATGAAGTGCATTATAAGCATAATCATATTTGCCGTCTTTCAATTTTTGTGCGATATCTTTATCAACTTCAACGAGTTGTGCATTTTTGTAACCTAATCTTTGTAATGCTCCGAAGCAATTTTTACCGGAACGTCTTGATACTTCAGCTTCTGACGACATTCCGCCGCAAAGTACTGCTATTTTTGCATTTTTATCTATTTTTGAGTTAATTTCTGCCATAATTTTGTTTCCTCTTTACTTTTGTTTCCCAAATATTTTATTTCAGGCTCAAGCTTGATATTATAAACTTCTTTTACTCTTTTTTGCATTTCATACATAAGATTCAAGACATCTAAAGATTTTCCGTTGCCTGTATTGACTATAAAATTTGAATGATTGCGCCAAACTCT